>NZ_JBEZWL010000052.1:0-49446 GCF_040648015.1 Streptomyces sp. NPDC029216
CCGACAGTCCTCGTTTTTCCGGGGCGGGACGGGCTGTCAAGGGTGGCCGAAGGCCATCGCGAAGCGACGCGACCGAAGGGAGCGCCCTTGACAGCCCGGCCCGAACCGGAAGGACGATGGGACTGACGGGAAGCCCCCAGCCCCTCTCCGAGACCGCCCGACCTGGGCTCGGCTCCCCGACACCCGGACCCGCAGACGGGGAGGCGGGTGGGCAAACACCGCCCACCCCCGACCCCTCGCGGGGGAGATGGCGGGCCCGCACCGCGAGCAGGCAGCTGGCGTCTAGCCGCGGCCCCCCGGCGCCCCCTACCCCGGCCCCGGCCCCGTGGACCCCCGCACCACCAGCTCCGGCTGGAACACGTACTCCGTCCGCTGGACCGGCGTCCCCGCCACCGCCTCCAGCAGGGCCCCCACCGCCGCCGTGGCCATGGCGCGCACCGGCTGGCGGATCGTCGTCAGCGGGGGGTCGGTGAAGGCGATCAGCGGGGAGTCGTCGAAACCGACGACCGACACGTCCTCCGGCACCCGCAGCCCCCTCTCCCGAGCCGCGCGGATGACGCCGAGCGCCATCAGGTCGCTCGCGCACACCACCCCCGTGCAGCCCCGCTCCAGCAGTGCGCCGCCCGCCGCGTGGCCCCCCTCGACGGTGAACAGGGTGCGCTGGACCAGCCCTTCCGCGTCCGCCCCCGGCCGGGCGGCCAAGAAGCCCTGCTCCTTGCGCGCCGAGGGGACGTACCGCGTCGGCCCGATGGCCAGCCCGATCCTCCGGTGGCCCAGCTCCTCCAGGTGCCGCACCGCCATGTCGGCCGCCGCCCGGTCGTCCGGGGAGACGAACGGCGCCTGCACGTGCTCGTTGAACCCGTTGACCATCACGAACGGCAGCCCGCGCGCCGCCAGCCGCTGGTACCGAGCCGGATCCGCCGTCGCATCGGCGTGCAGCCCGGACAGGAACACGATCCCGGTGACCCCCCGCTCCTCCAGCTGCTCGACCAGTTCGTCTTCGGTCGCCCCGCCCGGCGTCTGCGTACACAGCACGGGCGTGTACCCGTGGCCGGCCAGCGCCTGCTCGATGACCTGCGCGAACGCCGGAAAAATGGGGTTGGTCAATTCCGGGATCAACAACCCCACCAGCCCATTGCTGCGCCGCTTCAGCCGCACCGGCCGCTCGTAGCCCAGCAGGTCCATGGCGGCCAGCACCCGGTGCCGGGTGCCGGCCGCCACGCCCGCCTTGCCGTTGAGCACACGGCTGACGGTCGCCTCGCTGACCTGGGCCTGCGAGGCGATGTCCGTCAGCCGCAAGGGTGAACTCACCCCTGCCACCACACAGCGGTGTCGGCCGGCAGCACGCCGGCGTCGGCGACCGGCCCGCTCGCCAGCAGGACGGCACCCGGCGCGGGTATCCGCACAGGACCGTCCGTCGTATTGGCGGCGCACACGAAGGAACCACGCCGGAACATCAGGACCCCCTCCGGCGCCTCCAGCCACTCCACCGCGTCCCCCGCCCCCAGGTCCGCGTTCTCACGCCGGATCCGCAGCGCGGCGCGGTAGAGCTCCAGCGTCGACCCCGCGTCCCCGGTCTGCGCCTCCACACTCAACGCGGCCCACTCCTCGGGCTGCGGCAGCCAGCTGCCCCCCGGCCCGAAGCCGTACGGAGCGGCGTCCCCCGACCACGGGATCGGCACCCGGCAGCCGTCCCGCAGGCCGTCCTGCCCGTTCGCCTTGAAGAACGAGGGGTCCTGGCGCACCTCGTCCGGCAGATCGGTCACCTCCGGCAGGCCCAGTTCCTCCCCCTGGTACACGTACGCCGACCCCGGCAGCGCCAGCATCAGCAACGCGGCCGCCCGCGCCCTCTCCAGGCTGCCGAACCGGGTCCGGTGCCGGACCACGTCGTGGTTGGACAGCACCCAGGTGGTCGGCGCGCCGACGGGCCGCATGGCGTCCAGCGATTCGTCAACGGCGGCCCGCAGCGCAGCCGCGTCCCACCCCGTCGTCAGGTAGTGGAAGTTGAACGCCTGGTGCAGCTCGTCCTGCCGCACGTACAGAGCAGTACGCGCCACGCTCGGCGCCCAGGCCTCGGCGACCCCGATCCGCTCGCCCGCGTACTCGTCCAGCACCTTCCGCCACGACCGGTAGATCTCGTGGACACCGTCCTGGTCGAAGAAGGGCAGCACCTGGTTGCCGAGCAGCTTGAGCTGCTCGTCGCGCCCCAGATCGGGCAGCCCGGCGGCCTTCACCAGGCCATGGGCGACGTCGATCCGGAAGCCGTCCACCCCCAGGTCGAGCCAGAACCTGAGCACGGACCGGAACTCGTCCTGCACAGCCGGGTGTTCCCAGTTGAAGTCGGGCTGCTCGGGAGCGAACAGGTGCAGGTACCACTCCCCGTCCTCGACCCGCGTCCACGCCGGCCCGCCGAAGATGGACTCCCAGTCGTTCGGCGGCTCCTCGCCCGACTCCCCCTTCCCCGGCCGGAAGTGGAAGCGTTCGCGCAGCGGGGTCCCCGGACCCTCCCGCAGCGCCTGCTTGAACCATTCGTGCTGGTCGGAGCAGTGGTTGGGGACGAGGTCCACGATGATCCGCAGGCCCAGCCCGTGCGCTTCGCGGATGACGGCGTCGGCGTCGTGCAGGGTGCCGAACATGGGGTCGATGGCCCGGTAGTCGGCGACGTCGTAGCCGGCGTCGGCCTGCGGGGAGGCGTAGAAGGGGCTCAGCCAGACGGCGTCGACGCCGAGCTCCTTGAGGTAGGGCAGTCTGCCGCGGATGCCCTCCAGGTCCCCCATGCCGTCCCCGTTGGAGTCGGCGAAGCTGCGCGGATAGACCTGGTAGATCACCGCGTCTCTCCACCAGCCGGACCGGGTCCCGGTCGGGGTGGGGAGTGCGTCGGCGAGGTGCTGGGTCATGGTGTCCTTGGAGAGATCGGGCCGGTCGTACGACGGACGCGGGGAACGCAGGGGTGGTCAGCCCTTGGTGGCGCCCGCCGTCATGCCGGCGACGAGGTGACGCTGGGCGAACAGGAAGAAGATGGCCGCGGGGATGGCGATGAGCACCGAAGCCGCGCTCATGGCACCCCAGTTGGAGGTGTACTGCGTGACGAAGGTCTGCAGTCCGCCGGCCAGGGTGAGGTTCTCCTCGCCGACCATGAAGGCGGAGGCGTAGGCGACCTCTCCCCAGGCGGTGATGAAGGCGTAGAAGCCGGTCACGGCGAGGCCGGGCTTGGCGAGCGGGAGGATCAGGCGCCAGAAGGTGCCGAAGGGGTTGAGCCCGTCGACCCGGCCGGATTCGTCGATCTCGACCGGGATGGTGTCGAAGAAGCCCTTCATCATCCACGCGCAGAACGGCACGGCGATGGTGAGGTACGTGATGATCAGGCCGAGCGGCTGGTTCAGCAGCCCGAGCTCTCCCATCAGGTTGTAGAGCGGGACGATGAGGATGGCCATGGGGAACATCTGCGTGATGAGCAGGGTCCACATGAGCGGCTTCATGCCGGGGAACTTGAACCGGCTGACGGCGTAGCCGGTCGTGGCGGCGATGAAGACACCGAGCACGGTCGTCACGCCCGCGACGAGCACCGAGTTCCAGAACCAGCTCAGGAAGTGGCTGGACTCCAGCAGGTACGAGTAGTTCGCGAGGGTCGGTTCCTTCACGAAGTCCGTGCTGATGGCGTACTTCGCGGGCTTCAGCGAGGTCAGCAGGATCCACAGCACCGGGAAGACGGCGATGACGGACGCGACGAGGAGCGTGGCGTGCAGCCCGAAGGAGGCCAGCGGCGACCGCGCACCGCGCGGGCGGACGGCCTTCTTGGCGGCGGTTTCGTTCAGGGACACGGTCACCACACCTCTCCCTGCTTGCGCAGCGAGCGCCGGTAGACCAGCGCGAAGATCATGAGCAGGGCGAGGATCAGCACGCCCCAGGTCGCGGAGCCGGCGAAGTCGCGCGGGCTGGCGACGAAGGCCTCGCGGAAGGCCTGGGTCACGAGGATCTCGGTGGAGTCGCCGGGGCCGCCCCGCGTGAGCAGGAAGATCACCGGGAACATGTTGAAGGTCCAGATGGTGGAGAGCAGGATCACCGTCATGCTGACGGCGCGCAGCCCGGGCAGCGTGATGTGCCGGAACCGCTGCCACGGTCCCGCGCCGTCCATCTCGGCGGCCTCGTACAGCTCCGCGGGGATCGACTGGAGGCCGCCGAGCAGGGCGACCATCATGAACGGCACGCCGAGCCAGACGTTGACGGCGATGACGGAGATCTTGGCCCAGGTCGGGTCGTCCAGCCACGGAACGGCCGAAATGCCGCCGCCGTCGAGGATCTTGTTGAGGATGCCGTTGTCGCGGTTGAAGAGGAACCGCCAGGCGAAGACGGAGACGAAGCCGGGCACGGCCCAGGGCAGGATGAGCGCCATCCGGTAGGCGGCGCGGCCGCGGAACTGCCGGTTCAGGACGGTGGCCAGGGTGAGGCCGAGGGCGAAGGTGATGGAGACGCAGGCGACCGTCCACATCACCGTCCACACCAGCCGCTGCCAGAAGACGGGGTCGCCGAGGACCTCGGTGTAGTTGTCGAGACCGACGAACTCGTACGTGGCCTCGATGTGGCGCACGCCGATCGTACGGGCGACGTTGCGCTCGCTGGCGTTGGTCAGCGAGAGGTAGACGCCGCGGACGAGCGGCCAGCCGACGATCACGCCGAGGACGAGGACGACCGGGGCGACCATGGCCCAGGCGTACCAGTGCGTGGCGAGGGCGCGGCCGATCCCGCCGCGCGTGCTTCCGGTGGCAGTCGTGTCAGTCGTGCGGCCGGGGCCGCGGCCGGCGAGGGTCGTCTCGCCGTCCGCGGCCTTCGCCACCGACCGGCTGGTGTCAGCAGCCATCGTGCGTGTTACTTCCAGCCCTTGAGGATCTTGCGGAACTCGACGCCGGCCGCCTTGGCGGCGTCCTCCGGGCTGGAGGCCCCGGTGACGGCCTTGGTGTATTCGACCTTCAGCGGCTCGAAGAGGGAGCCGTTCTCCGGGATCCAGGCGCGCTCGACGGCCTTGTCGACGGCCGGCTTGAAGAACTGGACCATCTCGCTGCTCTTGACGTCCGGCTGCTCGTAGGCGGCGGTGCGCGTCGGGAGCAGGCTCAGCTCCTTGGCGGACTGGACCTGGACCTCCTGGGAGGTCATGTACTCGACGAAGGCGTGCGCGGCGGCGGTGTTCTTGGAGCCGGCGTAGACGGCCAGGTCGTGGCCGCCCTGCGGGGCGCCGGCCTTGGCGGAGCCGGCCGGGACGGCGACGACGCCGAGGTTGGACTTGTCCTTGAACTGGTCGCCCGCGTAGCTGTCGGCGACGGCCCAGGGGCCGTTGATCATCATCGCGACCTCCCCGGACTTGAAGGCGGTCTGCATGTTGGTCCAGCCGTCGGTGGCGTTGGTGACCGCCGCGCCGGAGGTGACCAGGTCGCGGGCGGCCTTGAAGCCCTTGACGCCGGCCGCGTTGTCGACCGTGACGGTCTTGGTCTTGGCGTCGACGAGGTCGCCGCCCTCGCCGTAGATGAACGGCAGGAACCAGTAGGAGTCGTCGCCGCGCAGGTAGAGGCCGGTCTTGCCGCTCTTGGCCTTGATGGCGGCGGCGGCGGTCTTCAGCTCCTCCAGGGTCTTGGGGGGCTGGACGCCGGCGTCGGCGAGCATCTTCTTGTTGTAGAAGAGGCCGAGGGTGTCGATGACCTGCGGGACGGCGAAGGTCTTGCCCTCGAACTTGCCGCTGGCGGCGGCCTGCGGCAGGAACTCGGCGTCGACCTTCTTGGCCTGGTCGGCCGGGACCTCGTCGAGGTAGCCGAGGGAGGCGAAGTCGGCGACCCAGCCGACGTCGGCGCGGATCACGTCCGGCGCGTCGGCGCCGCTGCTGAAGGCGTTCTTGACCTTGTTCTGGGCGTCGCCGTACGGCACGTTGACGTACTTGACGGTCACCTTCGGGTGCTTCGCGGTGAAGGCCTCGGCGATCTTCTGGAAGCTCGCCTTCTCGGCGTCGTTCGAGGTGTCCCACCAGGTCACGGTGCCGGACAGCTCGCCGCCGGCCTTCGTCTCGCCACCGCTGTCCTTGGTGTCCCCACCGCAAGCCGTCGCCGCGAGCGCCAGGGTCGCGACCAGCGCGGTGGCCGCTATGCCACGCCGCATATGAACTCCTTCGATGATCCCGGCCGCGCCCTCGCGGTCCCGAGTTGCAGGGAACGTAACAAGACTGAAAGCTGACGGAAAGACCTTGCGGCAATTTTCTGCAAGCGGAGGGGATCGTTACATCCGTGTGTCCCTACGGTTGCCGCAGCTTGCTGTTGGTTCGAGGCCGCTTCGATCCCACAGGCCCGCAACCACAGGGCGTGTAGGCGCGTTGACTGCGATATGAACCACGAGTTGACGGCCTTCCCGCTTGCAAGAGTTTCCAGCGACCCTGCCGCGGGCGGCGGCTGGTGGCGCGATGCCGTCATCTACCAGGTGTACGTCCGCTCCTTCGCGGACAGCGACGGTGACGGCGTCGGGGACCTGCGCGGGGTGCGCGAGCGGCTCCCGCACCTGGCCCGGCTCGGGGTCGACGCGGTGTGGCTGACCCCCTTCTACGTGTCCCCGCAGGCGGACGGCGGCTACGACGTCGCCGACTACCGGGCCGTCGACCCGCTCTTCGGGGACCTCGCCGACGCCGACGACCTGGTCCGCGCCGCGCACGCGCTGGGGCTGCGGGTGATCGTGGACGTGGTGCCGAACCACACCTCCGAGCGGCACCCCTGGTTCCAGGAGGCCCTCGCCGGCGTGCCCGGCGCCCGGGAGCGGTACCTGTTCCGCCCGGGGCGCGGGGTGGACGGCTCGCTGCCCCCGAACGACTGGGAGTCCGTCTTCGGCGGTCCCGCCTGGACCCGTGTCCCGGACGGGGACTGGTACCTGCACCTGTTCGCCCCCGAGCAGCCGGACCTCGACTGGGAGCACCCGGAGGTGGCGGAGGAGTTCGCCTCGGTGCTGCGGTTCTGGCTGGACCTCGGGGTGGACGGCTTCCGGGTGGACGTGGCGCACGGCATGGTCAAGGCCCCGGGCCTGCCCGACATCGGCCGGGGCGCGCAGGCCACGCTGATCGGCACCGAGCCGCTCCCCTTCTTCGACCAGGACGGGGTGCACGCCATCCACCGCTCCTGGCGCCGCCTGCTCGACTCGTACGGGGGCCAGCGGATCGGGGTCGCCGAGGCCTGGGCGCCGACCTCGGAGCGGCTCGCGCTGTACGTGCGGGCCGACGAGCTGCACCAGGCCTTCAACTTCCGGTTCCTGAACTGCCCCTGGGACCCGGTGGCGATGCGGACGGTCATCGACGAGTCGCTGGCCGCGACCTCGGCGGTGGGGGCGCCGACGACGTGGGTGCTGTCCAATCACGACGTCGTACGTCATGTGACGCGGTACGGGGGCGGGGCGCAGGGGCTGGCCCGGGCGCGGGCGGCGGCGCTGCTGATGCTGGCGCTGCCGGGGTCCGCGTACGTCTACCAGGGCGAGGAGCTCGGCCTCCCGGAGGTCACCGACCTCCCGGCGGAGGCCCGCCGCGACCCGGCCTTCCGGCGGCGGCACCCTGCGGGCGGCCAGGCCGGGGCGGAAGGGGCGCACGTTTCCGCCGAGGCAGAGGGGCAGGACGGGCAGGAGGGGTTGCGGGACGGGTGCCGGGTGCCGATCCCCTGGTCCGGCGACGAGGCCCCGTACGGTTTCAGTGACGGCGGGAGCTGGCTGCCGCAGCCCGGCGGGTGGGGCGGACTCAGCGTCGCCGCGCAGACCGGCGACCCCCACTCCACCCTGGAGCTCTACCGCGCCGCCCTGGAGCTGCGCCGCGCCCTGCCCGGCCTGGGTGCGGTCGAGGCGGGTCAGGGCGGCCCCGACGAGGAGTGGCCCGGCCCGGGGGCGGGCCCCGCGGTCTTCGCCCGGGGCATGCGCTGGCGCCCGGCCCCCGAGGGGGTGCTCCTCTTCACCCGGCCCGGTTTCGCCTGCACCCTCAACACCCGCCCCGCCGCCGTGGAGATGCCGAGCCCGGGCCGCCCCGTCCTCTCCAGCGCCCCCGTCGAGACCGACGGCCGCACGGTCCGTCTTCCCCCTGATTCCTGCACGTGGTGGGCTTTGTGAGCCGCCTACCGGTACAGTCCAATCCCGTGACCGCACGGCTTGCCGACATCGCAGCCCAGGCGGGGGTCAGCGAAGCCACAGTCAGCCGCGTGCTCAACGGCAAGCCCGGTGTGGCCGCAGGCACCCGTGAGTCCGTGCTGGCCGCGCTCGACGTGCTCGGATACGAGCGGCCCGTACGGCTGCGGCAGCGCAGCGCGGGCCTCGTCGGCCTCATAACCCCTGAGCTGGACAACCCCATCTTCCCGGCGCTCGCGCAGGTCATCGGCCAGGCGCTGGCCCGGCAGGGATACACGCCGGTGCTGGCCACCCAGACGCCCGGCGGGTCCACCGAGGACGAGCTGACCGAGATGCTGGTGGACCGGGGGGTCTCCGGGATCATCTTCGTCTCCGGACTGCACGCCGACACCACCGCCGACATGGGCCGCTACGACCAGCTGCGCGGCCAGGGCGTCCCGTACGTCCTGATCAACGGTTTCTCCGACAAGGTGCGGGCCCCGTTCGTCTCCCCCGACGACCGGGCCGCGATGCAGCTCGCGGTGACGCACCTGACGGCGCTGGGCCACACCCGGATCGGCCTGGCGGTCGGCCCGAAGCGGTTCGTGCCCGTGCTGCGCAAGATCGAGGGCTTCCGGGCCGCCATGAAGGAGCGGCTCGGGCTCGGCGAGGCCGAGGTCGAGGAGCTGATCCAGCACTCCCTGTACACCCTGGAGGGCGGTCAGGCCGCGGCGGCGGCGCTCATCGGGCGGGGCTGCACGGCGGTCGTCTGCGCCAGCGACATGATGGCGCTCGGCGCCATCCGGGCCGCGCGCCAGCAGGGGCGGCGGGTCCCGCAGGACGTCTCCGTGGTCGGCTTCGACGACTCCCCGCTCATAGCGTTCACCGATCCGCCGCTGACCACCATCCGCCAGCCCGTGCAGGCCATGGGGCAGGCGGCGGTGCGCACGCTGCTGGAGGAGATCGGCGGTACGCCGGCCCCGCACAGCGAGTTCGTGTTCCTGCCGGAGCTGGTGGTGCGCGGGTCGACGGCGTCGGGTCCCGGGCAGCGCCGCGGGGCAGGGTAGCGGGTCGTCCGCGGGGTGTCCTCCGCAGGGCGGAGCACAGGCGCCGAAGACCGTCCGGAGGGATGATCGGAGGCGATGACGCATCTGGCAGACTCTCTCCCCATGGGTGAAGCGAGCGTGAAGACACTGGAAACCCCGGCTGCCGCCGGGGGCACCACCAGCACGGACGTCACGTCACCCACGGTGGCCGCGGGCGAGACCCGCCGGGGAGCGGAGGACACCCTCCTCACCCGGCTGCGGGTGCCGCGCAGGCCGCGGATCTGGTTCGAGGTCCTGCTGATCGCGCTCAGCTACTGGACGTACTCGCTGATCCGCAACGCGGTCCCCGAGCAGAAGGCCGCCGCGCTCGCGAACGCCGACTGGATCTGGAGCGTCGAGCGCGGCCTGGGCATCGCCGTGGAGCACAGCGTCAACCACGCCGTGAACTCGGTGACGTGGCTGGTCGTCGGGATGAACTACTACTACGCCACGCTGCACTTCATCGTGACCATCGGCGTGCTGGTGTGGATCTACCGCTTCCATCCGGGCCGTTACGCGGCCACCCGCCTGGTCCTCTTCGCCACCACGGGCGTGGCGCTGCTCGGCTACTACTTCTTCCCGCTGGCGCCGCCCCGGCTGATGAACGGGCAGCGCTTCATCGACACCGTGCTGGTGCACCACACCTGGGGCTCGATGGCCTCGGGGAACCTCAAGCACATGTCGAACCAGTACGCGGCGATGCCGTCCATGCACATAGGGTGGTCGCTCTGGTGCGGCCTGACGATCTTCGCGGTCGCCTCGGCCCCCTGGGCCCGGATCCTGGGCCTGCTGTACCCGGCGGCGACCCTGGTCGTCATCGTGTCCACGGCGAACCACTTCTGGCTGGACGCCCTCGGCGGCATGCTCTGCCTGGCCTTCGGCTACACGGTCTCCCGCACCTGGTACGGCTCCCTCCCCCACCGCCTCCCCCGCAGCCCGCTGGACACCACCCCCCACCCGGCAACGGCAGCCCTGCTGAACCGCCTCCGCCGCCCCTGACGGCCGGGGCCGGCGGGGCCTCAGTCGACGGCCCTGAAGTACACCCGGCTGCTCTTCCCGTCCACCCCGGTCACCGCGAGCTGGAGGAAGTCCAGGTCCCGCTGGACGCAGGGGGCGCACACCTGCGTCTCGCGGACACCGGGTGCGGAGACGGGCTCCGGCAGCCCGAGCCGGTCGAACAGCCGGCGCTCGCCGGCGAAGGGCGTCCCCGGCCGCACGGGGTGCTCCGGCTCCAGCCCGTCGACGAAGCCGTCGACCTCCGCGGTGGGCAGGACGAACGAGAGCAGGAGCATGTCGTCGTGACCCCGCTGCTGCGCGGCCTTGGCTTCGGTCGCCGTGGCGGGGATCTCCACCCTCAGGTGCCGGGCCACCGCGTCCACGGTGACCCCCTCCAGCCAGTAGGGCACCTGCGACCCGGCCGGACCGCCGCCGCATCCCGCGACGAGCCCGGCGGACACCGCGAGAGCACCGCACACGGTGCCGAGCCGTATGCGCCGGCCCGTCACCGGGCATCCCCGTTGCGGCCGGGGTCGGTGCGGGTGCCGTCGCGGCCCGGGTCTGCGGGGGCGGGGGCGGGAGCACCCGAGATCAGGTCGTATTCCTGCACCGAACTGCTGCCCCTCAGGTCGAATTCCCTCGCCAGGCCGACCGTGTGGAACCGAGCCATGTCGGCGTCGGTCACCGAGGTGGGACCGATGGGCGTGGACTTCCCATGGTCCCAGTTGTAGCGGTCCCACACGTTCACCTGGTACTCGATCCCGACGTGAGGCTTCCCGTC
This sequence comes from Streptomyces sp. NPDC029216, assembly GCF_040648015.1. NCBI lineage: Bacteria > Bacillati > Actinomycetota > Actinomycetes > Kitasatosporales > Streptomycetaceae > Streptomyces > Streptomyces sp. NPDC029216. Next base: position 10,966 of record NZ_JBEZWL010000052.1, read on the forward strand.
CGGACCGGGCACCGCTGTCACCACCCCGGTCGTGTTCATCATGCCTCTGCCGACGGCCAGGTACCAGTTCCGCTCGGGCCCCGTGCCGTCAACGTGTTCGTAACCCACTCCGTAGGTCTCCACCGGTATGGCGACCGGTTTGCCGCCCGACTTCTCGAAGGCTTCCAGTGCCCGGCGACGCCACTCCTCCCGCTCGTTGGCCCGCGCGGTCGCAGCGGCAGCCCTCAGGTGCGCGTCGTCGCTCAGCATGCGGTCGACATCCAGCTCCAGCGGGGTGCCGGAACCTCGCAGGTAGTGGTCCATGTGCCGGGCCGCGTCAGGCATCCCGGCGAAATCGCCCGCGGTGGCCATCCCCTTGGCCTGGAGGAAGTTCCAGTAGTCCGAGGGCCCCGGCGACTCGGAGCCGTACCGGCCCGCGCCCTTGTCCGCCGACACCCGCTTGACCTGGGGGGTCAGCAGACCGGCGGCGATCAGGTCGCCCTTGTGCTGGGTCCACATCTGTGCCCGGGACTCGGGGCCCAGGGACTGCCACAGCCGCTGGAGTTCCTTGCGCTGCTTCTCGTCGGCGTGCCCGCCCAGGGCAGCCAGTTTCAGGGCCCTCGGCAGCATGTCCTGGTCGAGTGAGGTGTACACGGCGTGCCCCGCGTTGTTCGGGTCGCCGCCGTGGCCGGCCCGGAGGGCCCTGACGGCTGCCGCGTCGACCTCCGCCGCGTGGGTCACGACCCCGGTCAGCGTGTCGGCGTACCACCGCATGAGGTCCGTCGTGCGCTGGCTGCGGGTCACCGAGCACTGGAGGGCTTCGCTGATGACCACCGAGCCGTCTTTGCCCGCCGAGACGGCGAAGCCGTTGTTCCGGGCGTCCTCGGTCAGGCCCCTGGCCTGCTGCTGGAGTCCCACGAGCTCGGCATGGGCGTCGTCGATCACGCTGAAGATGCTCTGCGCCTCCGTGTGGAGGTCCTCGAACTCCTTCACCGTCTTGTCGACGAACTGACGCGTCACGCCCGCGTTGACGCCCTCCCACCGGGCCTTGCCGGCCTGTGACTTCATGCCGTCGCGGGCGTCGCCCCCGAGGCGCTGGAGGTCGCCCGCCATCCGCTTCCAGTCGGCGACCGCCGCTCCCAGCTTGGCGAGGTCGGCCTGCATGAGCTGGTCGTAGTTCATACCGGTCCCCCTACGTGAAGTACTCGGTGAGTCGCGAGACGGGCACGGCCGAGCCGTCCCGGTTGCGCAGGGAGGCCGCGATGGCCTCGTCGTCCGCGGCGTGCGCCTTCTTCGAGTAGTCCAAGTGGTTCGAGATGTGCGCGCATGCCTGGAGGACGGCCTTGACCTGCGAGGTCCACACCGACACCGTGGTCTCCAGCTCACCGCCCAGCGCGAAGCCGCTCGCCTTCAGGGCCGCGGCCGCCTGCATGGTGGAGCCGGCGCCCTGCCCGTCGATGCCCGCGCCCGCGATGTCGGCCTGCTTCTGGAGCCGGCCGTGCAGGGCGAACGCCTCGTGCCCCACCGCGCCGAGGTCGTCCTGGTGCACGACGAGATCGGCGTCCGCCGGCCCCCCGGGCACCTGATCGAGTCGCATCGGCGTCCGCCGAGCCGCCGCGTCCGCCTTCGCCTGGTCCCACTCGTTCCACCCCATCGGAACATTGCATCATGCGCCCGGGGGGACCTGATCACGGATCAGGACGGTTCAGGACCCGTAGAAGAGGTCGTCGACCACCGCGCGGGCGCGGCGGGTCGTGCGGCGGTAGTCGTCCAGCATTTCGCCGACCCTGCCCTCCGGGTAGCCGAGGTAGCGGCCGACCGCCGCCAGTTCCCGGGCGTCCGTGGGGAAGGTGTCGCCGGCGCGGCCGCGGACCAGCATCACGGCGTTGCGGACCCGGGTCGCCAGGACCCAGGCCTCGTCGAGGGTCTGGGCCTCCTCGGTCGGGATCAGGCCGGCGGCGTGGGCGGCGGCCAGGGCCTGGCGGGTGCGGGTGGTGCGCAGGCCGGGTTCGGCCCAGGCGTGCCGCATCTGGAGGAGCTGGACGGTCCACTCGACGTCGCTGAGGCCGCCGCGGCCGAGTTTGGTGTGGAGGGTGGGGTCGGCGCCGCGCGGGAGGCGTTCGGACTCCATGCGGGCCTTGAGCCGGCGGATCTCGCGGACCGCGTCCTCGCCGAGGCCCTCGGCGGGGTAGCGGAGCGGGTCGATCAGGTCGATGAAGGTGCGGCCCAGGTCGGTGTCGCCCGCGACGGGTTCGGCGCGCAGCAGGGCCTGGCTCTCCCAGGTCAGGGACCAGCGCCGGTAGTAGGCGGCGTAGGAGGCCAGGGTGCGCACGAGGGGGCCGGAGCGGCCTTCGGGGCGCAGGTCGGCGTCGATGAGCAGCGGCGGGTCGGCGGTGGGCAGCTGGAGCAGGCGGCGCATCTCGGCGATGACGGTCTGGGCTGCCTTGGCGGCTTCCTGTTCGTCGACGCCCTCGCGGGGGTCGTGGACGAAGAGGACGTCGGCGTCGGAGCCGTAGCCGAGCTCGTGGCCGCCGAAGCGGCCGACGCCGATGACGGCGAAGCGGGTGGGGAGGGTCTCGCCCCAGTGGTCGCGTACGGCGGCGCGCAGGGCTCCGGCGACGGTGGCGGCGGTGAGCTCGGAGACGGCGTCGCCGACCCGGTCGACGAGGGCGCCGCAGTCCTTCTCCGCGGGGCTGTCCTCGGTGCCGTAGGAGGCGATGATGTCGGCGGCGGCGGTGCGGAAGAGCTCGCGGCGGCGGACCCCGCGGGCGGCGGCGACGCCGGCTTCCGCGCTGTCGGCGCGGCCGACGGCGGCGAGGACCTCCTGTTCGAGGGCCTCGTGGGTGCGGGGCTGGAGGCCTTCGGGGTCGCCGAGGAGGGCGACGGCCTCGGGGGCGCGCATGAGGAGGTCGGGGGCGAGGCGCCCGGCGGACAGGACGCGGGCGAGGTTCTCCGCGGCGGCGCCCTCGTCGCGCAGCAGGCGCAGGTACCACGGGGTCTTGCCGAGGGCGTCGGAGACCTTGCGGAAGCCGAGGAGTCCGGCGTCGGGGTCGGCGGAGTCGGCGAACCAGCCGAGGAGGACGGGCAGCAGGGTGCGCTGGATGGCGGCCTTGCGGCTGACGCCGGAGGCGAGGGCTTCGAGGTGGCGCAGGGCGGAGGCCGGGTCGGCGTAGCCGAGGGCTTCGAGGCGCTGGCCGGCGGCGGCCGGGGAGAGCCGGGTCTCGCCGGGGGCGAGCTGGGCAACGGCGTCGAGGAGGGGCCGGTAGAACAGCTTCTCGTGGAGGCGGCGGACGACGGAGGCGTGCCGGCGCCAGGCCTTGTTGAGCTCGGCGACGGGTTCGGTGCGCAGGCCCATGGAGCGGCCGAGACGGCGCAGGTCGCTCTCGTCCTCGGGGACGAGGTGGGTGCGGCGGAGCCGGTAGAGCTGGATGCGGTGTTCCATGGCGCGCAGGAAGCGGTACGCGTCGTGGAGCTGGGCGGCGTCGGCGCGGCCGACGTAGCCGCCGGCGGCGAGGGCGTGGAGGGCGTCGAGGGTGGTGCCGGAGCGCAAGGTGGTGTCGCTGCGGCCGTGGACGAGCTGGAGGAGCTGGACGGCGAACTCGACGTCGCGCAGGCCGCCGGGGCCGAGTTTGAGTTCGCGGTCGATCTGGGAGGCGGGGATGTTGTCGACGACTCGGCGGCGCATCTTCTGGACGTCGGCGACGAAGTTCTCGCGTTCGGCGGCCTGCCAGACGAGGGGCGTTATGGCCTCGACGTACTGGGCGCCGAGCTCGGGGTCGCCGGCGACGGCGCGGGCCTTGAGGAGGGCCTGGAACTCCCAGGTCTTGGCCCAGCGCTGGTAGTAGGCGAGGTGGGAGGCGAGGGTGCGGACGAGGGGGCCGTTGCGGCCCTCGGGGCGGAGGTTGGCGTCGACGGGCCAGATGGTGCCCTCGACGGTGGTCTCGGAGCAGATCCGCATGAGGTGGGAGGCGAGGCGGGTGGCGGCCTGGATGCCCTTGCCCTCGTCGGTGCCGGGGGCGGCCTCGCCGACGAAGATCACGTCGACGTCGGAGACGTAGTTGAGTTCGTTGCCGCCGCACTTTCCCATGGCGATGACGGCGAGGCGGCAGGCAGCCGCGTCCTGGGGGGCGGCGGCCGAGGCGATGCGCAGGGCGGCGCGGAGGGTGGCGGTGGCGAGGTCGGCGAGTTCGGCGGCGGTCTGGGCGACGTCTATGGTCGCGCAGACGTCGCGGGCGGCGATGGAGAGCAGGCAGCGGCGGTAGGCGACGCGCAGGGCGACGGGGTCGTGGGCGTCGGCGAGGCCGCGTTCGAACTCGGGCAGGCCGGGGTGCAGGTCGGCGGCCTCGTAGGTGACCAGGGCCTGCCAGTCGCGGGGGTGGCGGGCGAGGTGGTCGGCGAGGGCCTCGGAGGCGCCGAGGACGCCGAGGAGGCGGTCGCGCAGGGGTTTGGCGGCGACGAGGGTGTCGAGGAGGAGGGGCAGGTCCTCGGGGGTCTGTGCCTCGGCGAGGCGGACCAGGCCGAGGAGGGCGAGGTCGGGGTCGGCGGTGGCGCCGAGGGCGTCGAGGAGCACCGGGTCGGTGCGTACGGCGGCCAGCGCCTCGGCGTCGAGGAGCCGGGACGCGGCGGTGGGGTCGGTGAATCCGCTCCGCAGCAGCCGGATGAAGGTACTGCTCCTGCGTCCCGGGACTGTCATCCCGCCGCCTCCCGAGTGTGTCGCCGCCGCCGGTGGTCTGGCCCTGTCCGGGAGCGAGCCTAGCCGGAGCAGGCGTTCGACTCACCGGGTGCCGTGGCCGATATCATGAGGCGGATTATCGGATTATCTGCTTACTTATAAGTCCGCTAGATCTGTGCGCCAGGGGCCCGGTCCCCGCCCGACCGGCCGCGAGGAGCCCCATGTCCGACGGACCGCCGTCCTCGCGCCCTGCCGCCGCGCCCGCTCCCGAGCCCCGCCCGACCCGGTCTGAGGCGGCTCGCGAGGCCCCCGCGACCCCGGCCGCGGACCGCGCCGCGCGCCAGGCCGCCGCCGGACGGCCCCGGTACGGCATCCCCGCCCCGCGTACCCCGCAGGAGAGCCCGGCCGCCCCCGTACCGCACGGGCACGACCACGTCGGACACCCCCGCGCACGCGCGATCGTCAAGGCCGTCGGACTCCTCGCCGCCACCGCGGCCGGCGGCATGCTCATCCTGCGCGGCAACGAGGCCCTCACCGGCCTCGACGCGCCCAGGACCCCCGACTCCAAGGCCACCACCGCCACGGCCGCGGACGCCCCCGACCCCGGCCGGGTGCTCCAGATCGTCGCCCATCCCGACGACGACCTGTACTTCATGAACCCCGACCTCGCGTACTCCATAGCCGCCGGCCATCCCGTCACCTCCGTCTACCTCACCGCCGGCGAGGCCGACGGGATCAACGCGGGCGCCGGCAAGGCGGCCTCCGCCCGGGCCGACAAGCCCGCCTACGCCGAGGCCCGGCAGAACGGCATCCGCGCCGCCTACGCCAAGATGGCCACCGGCGACCGCAGCAGCGCCTGGAAGCGCAGCTCGATCCCGACCAAGGGCGGCGGCCACGCCGAGGTCGACGTCCTCGTCGCCCGGCCCCAGATCAACCTGGTCTGGCTGCAGCTGCGCGAGGCCGGCAACGTCTACCAGGACGTCCCCGACAGCCTCCACGGCCTGTGGGACGGCAAGGTCCCGCACCTGGAGTCGGTGCTCGCCTCGGGCAGCCCCGTCCGGCACGGGTTCACGTACACCAAGGACCAGGTCGTCCAGACGCTCGTGGGCATCCTGGAGCGGTACCGGCCCACCACCGTCCGCGCCCAGGACCCGACCCCCGGCCGCTTCCGCGACTCCAAGCGCTACACCGACCACCAGGACCACTTCTACGGCGCCCGCTTCGTGCAGCTGGCCACCGCCGAGTACGCCGAGCGGTTCAAGAACCGCCCGCACTTCGCCGTGCAGAACTACGTCGGCTACTTCAACGGCTCCCTCCCCCGCGCCCTCGGCCCCGACGAGGCCAAGGAGAAGCTGGACATCCTGGACACGTACGCCTGGCTGGACAAGGAGAACCACTGCGGCAGCGAGGCCGGCTGCGGGGACCTCAAGGTCGCCGAGCACCCCTCGGGCAACGGCTGGACCCAGTCCATCAACTACGCGCGCGGCACCGGCACCACCTGGCTGACCTCCGACGCGGAGCACGGCCTGTGGGCCTTCAAGGTCCTCGACGGCCAGGCCGTCCTCTGGCACCGCAGCGGACTCATAGGCCGCTGGAGCGGCCCCCGCCCGCTCCCCGGAACCGGGATGGACCAGGGCATATCCACCGTCACCCTGAAGGACGGCCGGATAGCCGCCTTCGGCACCCGCACCTCCTTCGGCGACAAGCCCGCCGACTACCGGCGCGAGGTCGTGTACGCCGTCCAGCAGGCCCCCGGCTCCGAGGAGTTCGGCCCCTGGCAGTCGCTCGGCACCCCGGAGGGCTCCGACGCCGACTGGACCTCCGACATCAGCGCCCCCGCCGTGTCCGTCGACGGCACCGGCGCCCTCGCCGTCTACGTGCGCGACGGCGCCTCCACCCTGCGCGGCCGCGTCCAGCGCCCGGACGGCGCCTGGGGCCCGTGGGAGGCCCACGGCGGCGCCGACCTGCACGGCACGCCCGTCACCGCCACCGACGGGACCGGGCGGCGGATGGTCTTCGCCGCCACCACCAAGTCCGTGACCGGCTGGGTCCAGCCCGAGCCCGGCGCCCCCCTGGGCCCCGCCACCCCCACCGGCCTGCCGGAGACCACCCTCCCGATCACCGCGGACGGCCGCGAGGGCGGCGTACGGGTCTGGTTCCGCAAGCCCGGCTCCGGCAACGTCCGCACCGCCCTGATGACGGGCGACGACGGGCTGAGGGCGACCGGCCTCACCGACCTCGGCGGGCTCCAGGGCTACGGCTCCGTGACCGCCAGCGGGCACCTGCTCGCGGGCCGCTCGGCGGGCGGCCTGCTCGGGTCCGACGTGGCCCCGGGGCAGCCGTGGCAGCGCTCGCCGCTGATGTTCGTCGGCGCCCCGTCCAGCACCATGACCGGCAAGAACCTCGTCAGCCTGGCCGTGGTCGGCCTCGACGCCCGGCTGTACGTCACCTCGTCCGCGGACGCGCCCGACGCGTACCTGGCGCCGTGGCAGCCGGTGGGCCCGCGCAACACGACCCCGTGATCCCGCCCCACCAGGCATAGGCGGCAGATCGGCTGGACAGACACCATCCGTGTCACACCAGCGCCAACACCCCACAACAGGACCATCCTTACCGGGCCCGGTACCCGGCCACGTCCACGATCCGGTCGGCCGCACGCCCCGCGGCCGCCGACGGTGCACAATCACACCCGGTCGTTTTCGGAAAGCACGCGTCATCGGTGAAATCGGTGAACCAACTCGCCCGATTTCGCCTCTCAGTGACTGCACAGCGGTTCTTCCCGCCCGGAACGACCCCAAGGCGTAACCGATGCCCGTTTCCCGCCGCCGCTTCCTCCTCGCGGCCGTCGTGCCCATGCTCACCCTGGGCGCCTCCGGCGTGCTCTCCATCACCTCCGGCCAGCAGACGGCGGCCGAGGCCACCCAGGGCAAGGACCCGTCCGTCCTCCTCCCCGCCAGCACCACCTCCGGCACGGTCGTGCAGATCGTCGCCCACCCCGACGACGACCTGTTCTTCATGAACCCCGACCTCAGCCGCACCCTGCTGGCCGGGCTCCCCGTCACCACCGCCTACCTCACCTCCGGCGAGGCCGACGGCCGCAACGAGGCCAACGGCGGCCAGGCCAAGGACCCGGAGCAGCCCGCCGACCGCGCCCGCTACGCCGAGGCCCGGCAGAACGGCATACGCTCCGCCTACGCCCAGATGGCCACCGGAGACCGTACGAGCGCGTGGAAGCGCACGGTCATACCCACCGCCGGCGGTGGCCAGGCCGAACTGGACGTCCTCGTCGCCCGGCCCCAGGTCAACCTGGTCTGGTTCCAGCTGCGCGAGGCCCGCAACCCGGCCGCCGACAACCCGGACAGCCTGCGCGGCCTGTGGAACGGCCGGATACCGGCGCTGGGCGCGCAGCTCACCACCGGGACCCCGGTCAAGCAGCAGTTCTCGTACACCAAGGACCAGCTCGTCCAGTCCATATCCGGGATCCTGGAGCGCTACCGGCCGACGACGATACGGATGCAGGACCCGACGCCGAACCGCTACGCGGACACCGGCAAGTACACCGACCACCAGGACCACATGTACGGCGCCCGCTTCGTGCAGGCCGCCACCGCCGCGTACGCCGAACGCGTCGCCGACCGGCCGCGGTTCTCGGTGCAGAACTACCTCGGCTACCACAACGGCACCCTCCCCCACGCCCTGGACCCGCAGACCGCCGAGACGAAGATCGGCTACCTCAAGACGTACGCCTGGCAGGACCACGCCGACTACTGCGGCTCCCCCGACGGCTGCGGCGACCGCAAGGTGGCCGGCAGCCCCACCGGCCGCCACTGGGCCCAGTCCCTGCGCTACGCCCGCGCCGACAACGCCGGCTGGCTCACCGAAGGCACCCCCGGCCGGCTCTGGGCCTTCGCCGCCCTCGACGGCCGGATGGCCGTCTGGACCCGCGACCGGGCCGGCGCCTGGACCGGCCCCGCACTGCTCCCCGGCACCGGCATCGACGCCGGCGCCACCACCGCCCGCCTCCCCGACGGCCGCGTCGCGGTCCTCGCCACCCGCACCGTCCTCGGGCCCCGGCCCGCCGACTACCGGCGCGAGGTGGTGTACGCCGTCCAGACCGGCCCCGACGGCCCGTTCGGGCCCTGGCAGTCGCTCGGCACCCCCGAGCCGGGCGACGAACCGGGCACCTCCGCCATCAGCGCCCCCGCGGCCGCCGTCGACCCGGCGGGCCGCCTGACCGTCTACCTCCGCGACACGCGCCGCACCCTGCGCGCCCGGGTCCAGCAGCCCTCGGGCGCCTTCACCGACTGGCAGAAGCTGGGCGGCGAGGACCTCCAGAGCGACCCGGTCACGATCACGGACGCCTCGGGCCGCCGCCACGTCTACGCCACCACCACCACGTCCGTCCTGGCCTGGACCCAGCCCACCCCGGCCGCCCCGCTCGCCGGCCCGTACCCCACCGGCCTCCCCGCCACCACGGTCCCCCTCACGGCGGCCCGGGACGGCGCGGGCGTCCGCCTCTACTTCCGCCGCCCCGACTCCGGGGTGGTCCGCAGCGCCCTGGTCACCGCCGGCCCCGGCACCCCGCAGGTCTCCAGCGTCTCCGAGTCCGGCGGCCGGGCGGGCTATGGCGCGGTCGGCGTCGCGGGCCGCCTCCTGACGGGCCGCGCCGACACCGGCACGGTCTCCACCACCACCCTGGGCGGCCCCCCGGCGTGGACGGAGTCCCGCATGCTCTACGCGGGCGCCCCCTCGGCCGTCCTGGACTCGGCGGGCACCACGACGACGGCCACCCTGGGCCTGGACGCCCAACTCCACACCGCCACCCCCCGCCCCACCACCCCCACCCCGACCTGGCACCCGGCGGTCCTCCCCGCCCCGAGCACCTGAGCCCTCGTTCCCACGGAACTCCACGCCCCGTACTGTCCGTTGGGAGTGATCACAGACCGAAGCGGAACAGTGGAACAGGAGACGGACAGCATGCAGCCTTCGCTGGACAGCATCGAACTGTCGGCCGCCGTACAGGGGATACGGGACCAGCTCGTCGCGGCGGCGGCGGAGTCGGCGGGACGGGAGATCCTCTTCGAGGTGGACGGGATCACCCTCGACTTCGCCGTGGAGCTGCGGCGCGACGTGGGTGCGAAACTCGGGTTCAAGGCCTGGGTCCTCACGGGTGACGCCCACGCGAGCGCGGCGAAGTCCGTGACCCACAAGGTCTCCATCACCCTGCGCCCGAAGACCGCCGCCGACGGGGCGTCCGTCGCCATCGGCAGCGAATCCCCCGTGGACCTCCAGGACTTCACGGTCGTGCCGTCGAACGAGCGCTGAGAGCCGGGTACCGAGAGATGAGCGCCCGGTCCAGACAGCGGATCGCCATCGTCCAGTCGGCACGCCAGGGAAGCGGCTACCTCATCGGCTCACGGCTGGTGCTGACTTCGGCGCACCTGCTGGCCGAAGGAGCGGCGATCCAGGCTGCCGTACCCGGCGGGACGGGGGCACAGCCGTGCCGTGTCGTCTGGCTGCGGGACGACGGCGTCTGTGACGCCGCCCTCCTCGCGGCGGACGCCCACCTGGTCGCCGACCCTTCGGGATGCCCGCCGGCCGACGTCGTGTGGGGCCGCCTCCACGACCTCACCCCCTGGCCGGACTGCGAGGCCGTGGGGTATCCCCAGGCCGCCCGCAGGAGCCGGGCGGGAGCGGACAGCGAGCAACTCGTCGGTACGCTCAAACCCGGCTCGTCCCTGATGAGCGACCGGTACGTACTGGACAGCATCCACTCCGCCCCCGGCCGGGCGGGGACGCCGGGCGGCTCCCCCTGGCAGGGCATGTCCGGAGCGGCCGTCTTCGCCGGGCACCACCTGATCGGGGTGGTGAGCGGCGACCCCGTGCAGTGGGGGCACAGCCGCGTCGAGGCGGTACCCGTCTCCGTCTTCGCCGAGGACCCCGCCTTCCAGCGGACCGTGGAGGAGTTCACCGGGATCCGCCCGCGCCTGACCACCATCAGCCGGACACCCGCGCCGGCACCGGCCCCCGAGGAGGCCCACCCGGCCGCGGAATGGATCTCCGTATCCGAGGCGGATCCCATCGACTACGGCATCCACCACGTCCAGGCCGGCCCGGGGCTCCCGCAGGTCATCGCGCACATCGCGCGTGAAGTGGACACGGAACTCGATCAGCTGATCACGGACATGGCCCCCGTCGGGGGCTTCGTCCTCCTCACCGGCGATTCCGCCGCCGGGAAGACCCGGGCCCTCCTGGAGGCCATGAAGCGGAACCTGGCCGACTGGCTGGTCTGCCGTCCCGACCCGGACGCCGACCTCTCCTTCCTGTACCCGTGCGCCGACGGCGGCCGCCGCGTGGTCTGGCTGGACGACCTGCACGCCTACCTGCGGCCGGACGGACTGACCCCGCAGCTCCTCGGCGCCTTGAAACAGGGCAACGTCGTCGTGCTCGCCACCATGCGCTCGGAGTTCTACGACCACTACGCGCCCTCCCGGGGCAACTCCCGGGACACGAGCGAGGGTTCAGGGCCACGGCTGCCCAGCTCGCCCGCCCGCGTCGTGCGGGCGGCGTGCAGGGTCGAGCTGGGGCGGACCTGGACCGAGGCGGAGCGCGCGTCCGCCGCCGGGCATCCGGACCCCCGCGTCGTCCAGGCGCTCGCGGCGGACACGGCCTACGGCCTGGCCGAATACCTGGCGGCCGGCCCGCAGGTCCTGGCCCTGTGCAAAAGCGCGTCCCGGGCCGGAGCCAATCCACGCGGTGCGGCACTGGTGGCGGCGGCCGTTGATCTGGCACGGACCGGGCTGGACCGCGCATTGCCCCCGGAGTCCCTCGAACGCCTCCACGAGCACTATCTGAGCAAGGCGGGAGGCCACGCCCTCCGTCCGGAACCCCTCGCCGAGGCCTGGCAGTGGGCCGACCGCGTGGTGCTCGGCGTCACGAGCCCGCTCATTCCGGCGGGCCACGGCCGGCGGAAACCGTTCGACTACCTCGTGTCCGACGCGGCCCGCAGATCGGGCATCGACTCCCTGCCGCTCCACGTCTGGGACGAGGCCGTCCGGGTCGTGGACGACACCCGGCGCGCACTCGTCTCCACTTCGGCCAGGTTCGCCGGCCGCCCCGAGATCGCCAAGGCGGTACTCCGCCCCCTGGCGGACGCCGGGGATCCCGACGGGCTGGTCAACCTCGGGGCGCTCCTGGCCGAGGAGGGGGACCACGAGGGCGCGGCGGAGCTGTTCGCCCTGGCCGCGGAGGCCGGTGACGGCACGGGCGCGCACAACCTGGGCGTGACGTACATGCAGCTCGGCGATCTGACCCGCGCCCGCGCGTGGCTCACCACCGCCGTCGAGCGGGGCGAGGGCCAGGCCCTCGGCGCCCTGGGCCTGGCCGAGGAGAAGCTCGGCGACAAGGAGCGGGCCGTCGAGGCCTGGCGCCGGGGAACCGAGGCCGGCGACGCGGCCAGCGCCCTCTACTACTCGGAGTGGATGGGCTCCCGGTGGAACTCCGACGAGGCCCTGGAGGCCCTGCGCGTCGCCGCCGACGGGGACCTCCCCGTCGCGAGCCTGTCCTACGCGGGCGCGCTCCTCGCCCGGGACCAGCCCGAGGCGGCGAGCCGGTACACGGCGAAGGCCGACGACGACGCCCGCCGGCAGGCCCTGCTCGGCAACGGGGCGGGCGCGCTGATGGCGGGCGTCTCGGCGTACTTCAACGGCGATCTCGCGGCCGGCGATCGCTGGTGGGCCCTGGCGGCCGAGCGGGGGGCCGAGCCGGAGTGGACCGTCCTGCGGGCCGAGGACGGGTCCGGCGGACTTCCCGCCCTGGCCGTCAGCGGCGATGCGCTCGCGCGCCTGGGCGAGGAGGAGACCCGGGTCCTGATGGCGTCCCTGTGGGCGGGCGACTGCCTGAGCTGTGGGTATTCCCTGGGTGACGGGGTTCCCGCACTGCACGTGGACGACCACGTCGACCATGCGGACGCCCGGCTGTTCCACTTCGGCGCGTGCCGCTACCCGCGCTGGAACGAGTCCGCGCTCATGACCTTCGCCAGTGACGCCGGTTCGAGCTGGAGGTCCTTCACGGGGTTCGTCCGCAGCCCGCGTCATCCCTCGGGGATCGTTCCGGCGCTCTTCGTCAACCCGTCCCTGGAATGGTCCCAGCTCAGGCCGGACGGGTCGGGGAGATGGTCGGTCGCGGGGATGTTCGGCCCCCGCTCCACCCTCGCCCCCGCCCTCGGTCTGCAGCCCTTGTGGAAGGGCGTGCCGTCCCCTTCACCCGAGAACCGTGTCCGGGTGTTCGCGGGCGGGGGCGAGGTGGCCGTGCCGACCCTCGCGGCCACCTGGTCGGCCCAGGCCACGGAGCCGCTCCTCGACCTCGTCCGGCAGTCCGGGGGGCTCGTGCTCGTGGTCACCAGCGCCGTGGGCCCCGGCGCCGTGACGGTGGAGGCGATGGCGCAGGCGACGGGCTCCTGGGACGCCATGGCCGTATGGGCACCCCTGGAGCGGGACCCGAGCGGCTGAAACGACTCCGGGCCGACGGTCACCGACCGCCGGCCCGGAGTCCGGAGCATCCCGCGGCTACAGCACCGGGAGGTTCTTCCGGAGTTCGAAGGCGGTGACCTCCGAGCGGTATTCCTCCCACTCCTGCTTCTTGTTGCGGAGGAAGAAGTCGAAGACGTGTTCGCCGAGGGTTTCGGCGACCAGTTCGCTGCGTTCCATCAGGGAGATGGCCTCGCCGAGGTTCTGCGGGAGGGGTTCGATGCCCATCGCGCGGCGTTCGGCGTCGGAGAGGGCCCAGACGTCGTCGTCGGCGCCCGCCGGGAGTTCGTAGCCCTCCTCGATGCCCTTGAGGCCCGCCGCCAGGAGGACGGCGTACGTGAGGTAGGGGTTGGCGCCCGAGTCGATCGAGCGGACCTCGACCCGGGAGGAACCCGTCTTGCCCGGCTTGTACATCGGGACACGGATCAGGGCCGAGCGGTTGTTGTGGCCCCAGCAGATGTACGAGGGGGCCTCGCCGCCCGAGCCGGCGGTGCGGGAGGAGCCGCCCCAGATGCGCTTGTAGGAGTTGACCCACTGGTTGGTGACCGCGGCGGTCTCGGCCGCGTGCTTCAGGAGGCCCGCGATGAAGGAGCGGCCGACCTTCGAGAGCTGGTACTCGGCGCCCGACTCGTAGAAGGCGTTGCGGTCGCCCTCGAAGAGGGAGAGGTGGGTGTGCATTCCGGAGCCCGGGTACTCGGAGAAGGGCTTCGGCATGAACGTGGCCTGGACGCCCTGTTCGAGCGCGACCTGCTTCATGACCAGGCGGAACGTCATGATGTTGTCGGCCGTGGAGAGGGCGTCCGCGTAGCGGAGGTCGATCTCCTGCTGGCCCGGGGCGCCTTCGTGGTGGCTGAACTCGACCGAGATGCCCATGGATTCGAGCATGGTGATCGCCTGGCGGCGGAAGTCCATGCCGACGTTCTGCGGAGTGTGGTCGAAATAGCCGGAGTTGTCCGCCGGGACGGGACGGGTGCCGTCCAGCGGCTTGTCCTTCAGCAGGAAGAACTCGATCTCCGGGTGGGTGTAGAAGGTGAAGCCCAGGTCGGAGGTCTTGGCCAGGATGCGCTTGAGGACGTAGCGGGGGTCCGCGAAGGACGGGGAGCCGTCCGGCATCAGGATGTCGCAGAACATCCGGGCGGTCCCGGGGGCCTCGGCCCGCCACGGCAGTATCTGGAACGTGCCCGGGTCCGGCTTGGCGATCATGTCGGACTCGTAGACGCGGGCGAAGCCCTCGATCGCGGACCCGTCGAAGCCGATGCCCTCGTCGAAGGCCTGCTCCAGCTCGGCCGGAGCGACCGCGACGGACTTCAGGAAGCCCAGCACATCGGTGAACCACAGGCGCACGAAGCGGATGTCGCGCTCCTCGAGCGTCCGGAGGACGAATTCCTGCTGCTTGTCCATGCCTTCATCCTCGCAGTTCAGACGACCTGTGCACCACCGACCCGGGCGGGCCGGGGGCACAGCCGGGTCCGTCCAGTATCTCTAGTGGTGGTTTCCGCCACATTACGCACCCCCCAAAGCCGATGGCACCCCCGCTCCGACCTCGGGCCCGTCATGAGCATTACCATCTCCGGCCATGGGGGGCTGGGAGCACACGCGGAGCGGGCGTCACGGGCGTCACGCCCGTCGCGGCGTCCTCATGCTGATGCTCGCCCTCGGCGTGGTGGCCGGGGTGGGCTTCCTGTGCGTACGGACCGGGGCGGCCGCGCCGAGCGGAGAAGGGCCCGTACGGGTGTACGCCGCGCACGGCCCGCACGCCGCCTGCGTGTCCCCGTACGACCTGCCGGGCTGCTCCCCCCACTCCCATGCGACCCCGGCCGTGCTGCCCGCCCCGCCGCCCGCCGTCACCGCGGCGCGGCCCGGGCCGGCGCCCTCCGCCCGGCCGGCGGCCCCGGGCCCGGTACGGCCGCCGGGGACCCTCGCGCGCGCCCCCGACCTCCACGCCCTGCAAGTGCTGCGGACCTGACGGACCCGGCGCGGTACACGACACCACCGGCACCACCCCACACCCCCCTCAGCAGAAGGAACCAGGGCACATGGCCAGCAGGACGTCCGACCAGAACTCCCGCCAGAACCGCATAGCCGAGATGCGCCGCGCAGAGAAGGCGCGCGACCGGCGCAACAAGATCATCGCGATCAGCGTCTCCACGGCGGTCGTCGCCGGGCTCATCGGCTTCGGCGCGTGGGTGATCATGGACCAGAAGCAGAAGGACCGGGACGCGGAGGCGGCCCGCAAGGCGCCGGTCAACGGCGAGCAGACCTGGGACGCGAAGAAGCTCGGCCGCAACCACGTCGAGACCCCGGTCAAGTACGAGATGAACCCGCCGGTCGGCGGGGACCACCACCCCCGCTGGATGAACTGCAACGGCGACGTCTACAAGAACGCGATCCCCGAGGTGAACGCCGTGCACTCGCTGGAGCACGGCGCG
Organism: Streptomyces sp. NPDC029216; assembly: GCF_040648015.1. NCBI lineage: Bacteria > Bacillati > Actinomycetota > Actinomycetes > Kitasatosporales > Streptomycetaceae > Streptomyces > Streptomyces sp. NPDC029216. The sequence goes on from NZ_JBEZWL010000052.1 coordinate 26,574, forward strand.
GTCTGGGTGACGTACAACGAGAAGGCCGACAAGGCCGACGTCGACGCGCTCGCCGGGAAGGTGGGCAAGACCCCCTACACGCTGATGAGCCCCGACAAGGAGCAGACGGGCACGATCATGCTCAGCGCCTGGGGCAAGCAGCTGACGGTCGACAAGGCGGACGACCCGCGGGTGGCGCAGTTCTTCACCAAGTACGTGCAGGGCCCGCAGACCCCCGAGCCGGGCGCGGCCTGCACCAACGGTCTGGGCGAGAAGTGACCGGCAGCCGTACGAACCGCACGTACTGGGCGGCGGGCACGGCGGTGGTGCTGGCGGCGCTGTTCGCGGCGGGCGCCGCCTTCGCCACGGCCGACGGCTCACAGGACGGGGACGGGGGCTCCGCCGCCCCGCGGACCCCGGCGCTGTACTCGCCCGACGCGGGCTTCGCCCGGGACATGGCGGTGCACCACCAGCAGGCGGTGGAGATGTCCTTCATCGTCCGCGACCGCACGCAGGACGAGCCGGTGCGCGGGCTCGCGTACGACATCGCCAACACGCAGGCCAACCAGCGCGGCATGCTGCTGGGCTGGCTGGACCTGTGGGGGCTGCCGAAGGTGGTGGCCGACGAGCCGCCGATGTCGTGGATGGAGTCCTCACAGGAGGGCGGCGGGCATGCGGGCCACGAGGGGCACGCCGCGAAGCCCGGCGCGCTCATGCCCGGCATGGCCACCAAGGAGGAGCTCGACCGGCTCGGCGGCAGCAGCGGCCGGGACGCGGAGGTGCTCTACCTCCAGCTGATGACCGACCACCACAAGGGCGGCGTCGCCATGGCCCAGGGCTGCGCCAAGCAGTGCCGGACCCCGGTGGAGCGGAAGCTGGCCCAGGGCATGGTCGAGGCGCAGCAGTCGGAGCTCACCCTGATGACGGACATGCTCAGGCAGCGGGGGGCCGCACCGCGCGGGTGAGGCGGCCCGGCGGGAGCGGGGCCACCGCGTGCCGGACCGCCCGCGCCACCTGGTGCGGGCGGTCCAGCATGACCAGGTGGCCCGCCGGCTCGGCCACCTCGAAGCGGGCTCCGAGCCGGTCGGCCAGGGCCGCCTGGCGGGCGAGCCAGCGCCGGGCCGCCCGGCCGCGGGCGCCGTCGTGCCCGACGAGGACGGTGGCGGGGGCCGGCAGGGGGTGGCGGGCCCGCAGGGCGAGCAGCTCGGCGGCGGTGTCCGGGTAGCGGGAGTTCTCCAGCAGGATGCCCCGCCAGACCCGGCCGGTGCGGTAGCAGCGGCGTACGAGGTCCGGTGCGGCCGGGTCGGCGGCCCGGCGGCCGGCCCGGGAGGCCCGTACGGCGGCCCGCCGGGCGGCCGGTCCCAGCGCGGCGGGGAGGCCCGCCGCGGTGAGGGCCCGGCCGAGCGCGCGGGCGGCGCCGGTGCGCAGCGCGGCGGGCAGGAGCGTACGGGGGGTCTCCTCGACGCTGGAGTCGACCAGGACCAGGGCGGCGGTGCGGCCGGGGTACAGGCGGGCGAAGGCCTCGGCGTGGAAGCCGGCGAGGGAGTGCCCGACGACGGTGACCGGGTCGGTGACGCCGAGGGCGTCGAGCAGGCCGGCGATGCGGCGGGCCTCGCCGGCGGCGGTCGGCGGGGCGGTGGCCGGGCCGCTGAGGCCGTGGCCGGGGCGGTCGAAGCGGATGACGGTCCGGCCGGCGGCCACGAGCAGCGCGGCGACCTCGTCCCAGTCGAACCAGGCCATGGCGAGGCCGGCGCTCAGCACGACGGGTGGGCCCTGGCCCTCCACGACGGTGTGGAGGGCGACGCCGTCGACCCGGAGGAAGCGGCCCGGTGGGTCGGGCTGCCGCGTCATGTGCGGCGCTCCCGGTGGACGGAGTACGCCAGCAGGCCCAGCCAGAGCGCCACCAGCAGGACCTGGAGCCGCTGGCCGGCGCCCAGGGCCCAGGTGCCGTGCCCGGCGGTGAACAGGGTGATGGCGGTCAGGGTCCAGGCGGTGGCGAGGAGTTCCAGTACGACGAGGGCGGGTCCGTAGCGGGCGAGCGGGGCGAGGCGGCCGTAGCGGCGGGCGGCGACGGTGAGGGCCACGATGCCGACGAGGGCGCCGGTCATGGCGAGGCTGCTGCTGACGGCGTGTGCCTGGTGGGTGGCCGGTACCAGGCCGGCGGTCTCGCGGGCGGCGCACTCGGGGTCGGCGGTCGGCCGGCAGCTGAGCGGGAGCCAGGCGTCGGCGGCGGTGGCCGCGCCGAAGAGGGTGACGCCGGCCCAGCCGGCGACCGCCCAGGGGCGGCGGGCGTCGGCGTACCGGAGGAGGCGTAGCAGGGCGAGGAGCCCGCCGAGGAAGACGAGCAGGCCGGCGGTGAAGTCGGTGGCCCGGAAGAGGCCGCCGAGGGGCTGGTCCTGGGCGGCGAGCTCGCTGACGTACGTCTCGACGGGGTTGAGGCCCGTGGAGAGCACGACTTCGAGCACCCACGCGGTGTAGGCGGCCGCGCCGAGGCCCACGAGTCCGGCGACGGACCCGCTGCCCGGACCGTTCCCGTGGCCGGCGGCGGGGGCGGGGTCGGCTTGTGTACCCATGGTGTGAATGATCCTCAGCAGATCCGGCGGCGGCGCGCAGCGCTCCACGCGGCGCGGCAGGCGGCGGTCGGCGGGGGCCGTCCGGCGGAGTCCCTCACGGGGGAGAACGAGGCGGCGGCCGGCGGCGTTCCCCGCCGGCCCGGCGGGATTCCGACAGTTCGGCCGATTTCCTCCGCTGCGGGGCGGCCGGGGGGCCAATGCGGTTGGAGGGGGCGGTCGGCCATGGCAGGCTGCCCGCATCTCCGTACGCCACACTTCGCAAGGACGCCGCCAGGTATGAGTACGCCGCCGACCCCGCCCGCCAGCCCGTCCGGTCAGCCGACCGAGCCCGCGGGCACGCCGATACCCGAGGGTCCGGCACCGACCGGCGCAACACCACCGGAACCCACGGCTCCGTCACCGGAGCAGCCCCCCGCGGCGGCCGACCCGGCCCGGCCGGAGTCCCCGGCGACCCCGCCCCCGGCGGAGGAGCCCACGCCGCAGGCCGTACCGACCCCGGCGGAGGCGCCGGAGGGCCGGCCGTCGCCGGAGGAGCCCGCCGCTGCGACCGAGCCTGCCCCCGCGGAATCGGGGCCCGCCGCCGAGACCGTACGGCTGTCGCTGGACAAGCCCGCCCCGGCAGGGGAAGAGCTCGCGGCGACGATCCCGGCCGGCGGCGACTGGCAGCCCCTCGGCACGACCCCGCCGGCTGCACCGGAGGACGAGACCGCCCGGCTGTCCCTGGACAAGCCGACCGCCCCGGCCGCGTCGGAGGCGCCGGAGGGCCGGCCGTCGCCGGAGAAGCCCGCCGCTGCGGCCGAGCCTGCCCCCGCGGAATCGGGGCCCGCCGCCGAGACCGTACGGCTGTCGCTGGACAAGCCCGCCCCGGCAGGGGAAGAGCTCACGGCGACGATCCCGGCCGGCGGCGACTGGCAGCCCCTCGGCACGACCCCGCCGGGTGCGGCGCCCTCGACGGAGGCAGCCGCACCCGCTCCGACGGACGGCCCCGGCGAAGCCCCCGAGACCGCCCGGCTGTCCCTCGACAAGCCCGCGGCCGCGCACGAGACCACGCCGATGGCGCCGGTCGGCGCGCCCGCCGCCCCGGCCGCCCCCGCGGCGGCTGGACCGGCGCAGTCGGCGCCGCCGGAGGTCAACCCGTGGGCTACGCCCGCCCCCGGGCAGTTCACCCCGCCGCCCGGGGTCGCGCACGGGGCCCCCGGGAACCCCTGGGGGCCGCCCGGCGGTGGCCCGTGGGCGCAGCCCGGGCCGGGTGGGCAGCCCGGGTACCCCGGCCAGGCCGGGCCGGGCGGGTATCCCGGGTATCCCGGGTACCCCGGGTACCCGGGTCAGCCCGGGGTGGCCGGGTACTACCCCACCGCCCCGCGTACCAACGGTCTGGCCGTCGCCGGGCTCGTCCTCGGGATCCTCTCCGTGCTGCTCGGCGGCATCCCGTTCCTCTTCTGGCTCGGAGCCCTCCTCGCCCTCACCGGCCTCGGGATCTCCGGCGGCGCCCTGGCCCGTGCGCGGACCGGCGCGGGGCGCAAGGCGATGTCCGTGGTCGGCGTCGTCCTCGGGATCGTCGGACTCGGCGCCTCCGTCGGCGGCTGGTTCCTCACCACCGCCATCCTCGACAAGGCCCACGACCGGATCGCCCACGAGCGGATGAACGACCCGGAGTGGGGCGAGGACCCGGAGGACTGGGAGGACGAGCCGTCCCCCTTCCCCACCCTCCCGAAGCTGCCGAAGCCGCCCAAGACCGCCGAGCAGGGCCCCGGCTTCGCCACGCCCGTCCCCTTCGGGCAGACCGTCGCCTACCCCGACGGCCTCAAGGTGAGCCTGGCGCCGCCGCGCAAGTACGTCAGCAAGGCCGACTGGATGGACGTGGGCAACGCGGTGGAGGTGTCGTTCACCATCACCAACAACACCGGCAAGCCCCACAAGGTCATCTACGCCATGCCCGCCGTGAAGGACGACAAGGGCGGCTCCGCCAAGCTCGTCTTCGACGGCGAGACCCCGAAGCGGATCGAGGGCGTGATCCAGCCCGGCGAGTCCGCGACCGGCGTCGCCGCCTTCGAGGTCCCCGAGGGGACGAAGAGCATCAGCGCCGAGCTCTCCCCCGGCATCCTGATGCCCGCCGCGAAGTTCAGCGGCGCCATCCGATAGGGCGCGCACGGACGGCGAAACGGCCCGGGCCCAGGACATCGCGTCAGAAAGACGATTACACTGGGCCCGTGCCTCAACTTCGCCTCGCGCTGAATCAGATCGACTCGCACGTCGGCAACATCGCCGCCAACACCGACTCGGTCGTGCACTGGACCCGGCACTCCGCCGAGCAGGGCGCCCACCTCGTGGCGTTCCCCGAGATGACACTGACCGGGTACCCCGTCGAGGACCTCGCCCTGCGCGGTTCCTTCGTCGACGCCTCCCGCACCGCGCTGGTGGACCTCGCGCGGCGCCTGGCGGACGAGGGCCTCGGCGAGCTCCCCGTGGTCGTCGGCTACCTCGACCGGGCCGAGCGGGCCGCCGCCCGGCTCGGCCGCCCGGCCGGCTCCCCGGAGAACGCGGCGGCCGTCCTGCACCGCGGGGAGGTCGTCCTGCGCTTCGCCAAGCACCACCTCCCCAACTACGGGGTCTTCGACGAGTTCCGGTACTTCGTGCCGGGCGACACCCAGCCGGTGATCCGGGTGCGCGGCGTCGACGTGGCGCTGGCGATCTGCGAGGACCTCTGGCAGGAGGGCGGCCGCGTCCCGGCCACCCGCTCCGCCGGCGCCGGGCTGCTGATCTCGATCAACGCCTCCCCGTACGAGCGCAACAAGGACGACGCCCGCCTGGAGCTGGTGCGCAAGCGCGCCCAGGAGGCCGGCTGCACCCTCGCCTACCTGGCGATGATCGGCGGCCAGGACGAGCTGGTCTTCGACGGCGACTCGATCGTCGTGGACGCCGCCGGCGAGGTCGTCGCCCGGGCCCCGCAGTTCTCCGAGGGCTGCGTGCTGGTGGACCTGGACCTGCCGGCCGCCCGGCCCGACGCCCCCGAGGGGGTCGTGGACGACGGCCTGCGCATCGACCGCGTGATCCTGTCCGAGGAGCCGGTGGAGCCGTACGAGCCGGTCGTGACCGGCGGCTACGCCGACCGCCTCGACGACGACGAGGAGATCTACGACGCGCTGGTCGTGGGGCTGCGCGCGTACGTGAAGAAGAACGGGTTCCGCTCCGTCCTGATCGGCCTCTCCGGCGGCATCGACTCCGCGCTCGTCGCCGCCGTCGCCTGCGACGCGATCGGCGCGCAGAACGTGTACGGCGTCTCGATGCCCTCGAAGTACTCCTCCGAGCACTCCCGGGGCGACGCCGCCGACCTGGCCGAGCGGACCGGCCTGAACTTCCGGACCGTCCCGATCGAGCCGATGTTCGACGCCTACATGGGCGCGCTGGGCCTGACCGGCCTGGCCGAGGAGAACCTCCAGTCCCGGCTGCGCGGCACCCTGCTGATGGCGCTGTCCAACCAGGAGGGGCACATCGTGCTGGCCCCGGGCAACAAGTCGGAGCTGGCCGTCGGCTACTCCACCCTCTACGGGGACTCCGTCGGCGCGTACGGGCCGATCAAGGACGTGTACAAGACGGACGTCTTCCGGCTCGCCCGCTACCGCAACCGGGCCGCGGCCGAGCGGGGCGAGACCCCGCCGATCCCGGAGAACTCGATCGTGAAGCCGCCGAGCGCCGAGCTGCGCCCGGGTCAGGTGGACACGGACTCGCTGCCGGACTACCCGGTCCTCGACGCGATCCTGGAGCTGTACGTGGACCGCGACCAGGGGCTGGAGGCGATCGTGGCGGCCGGCTTCGACCGCGCGCTGGTGGCGAAGACCATCCGGATGGTCGACACGGCCGAGTACAAGCGCCGCCAGTACCCGCCGGGTACGAAGATCTCCGCGAAGGGCTTCGGCAAGGACCGCCGGCTGCCGATCACCAACGGCTGGCGCGAGCACCCGTAGGGCTCCGGGCACCCGCAAGGCCCCGGGCACCCGTAGAGGGCCCGGGACGTGACGGAAGGGGGCCCCGCCGCGCCGGCGGGGCCCCCTTCGTCGCGTCCGGACCGGCTACTTGCGCACCGTGAGGCGCGCCGCCACCGGGAGGTGGTCGCTGCCGGTGCGCGGGAGGGTCCAGGAGGCCTCCGGCTTCACCCCGCGGACCATGATCTGGTCGATGCGGGCCATCGGGAACTGGGCGGGCCAGCTGAAGCCGAAGCCGTTGCCGGCCGCGCCCTGGGTGGAGCGCATCTGCGAGGTGACCTCGGACAGGGAGCGGTCGTTCATCGTGCCGTTGAGGTCGCCGAGCAGGACGACGTTCTTCAGCGGCTCGGCGGCGAGGGCCGCGCCCAGCGCGTCGGCGCTGTTGTCTCGCTGGTTGGCGGTGAAGCCGGCGTTGAGCTTGACGCGCACCGACGGCAGGTGGGCGACGTAGACGCCGAGGTCGCCGAAGGGGCCGGCGACGGTGGTGCGCATGGCCCGGGTCCAGCCCAGCCGGATGTCCACGGGCTTGCTGGAGGTCAGCGGGTACTTGCTCCACACGCCGACCGTGCCCTCGACGGCGTGGTACTTGTACGCGCCCCCGAGGGCCTCCTCGTAGACCGGGACGGCGTCGGCCTTGAGCTCGGTCAGGGCCAGGACGTCGGCCCCGGACTTGGCGACCGACCGGGCCGTGCCGCGCGGGTCGGGGTTGTCGGCGTCGACGTTGTGGGCGGCGACCATCAGGTTGCCGCCGGGGCCCGACTTGTCGTTGACCAGGCCGCCGAAGAGGTTCACCCAGACCACGCCCGTCAGCAGCAGGGCGATCAGGGCCGTGGCGGACTTGCGGACCACCGCGGCGACCAGCAGCAGCGGCACGAACAGGCCCAGCCACGGCAGGAAGGTCTCGGTGAGGCTGCCGAGGTTGCCGACGTCGTTGGGCAGCTCGGCATGGAAGATCATGATGCCCGCGATCAGCAGGGCGCAGCCGGCGGTGACGACGCCCCGCTTCCAGATGCCCGGATCACGGCCCAGTTCGGCCAGTTTGCGGCGCAGTTCGGCCCATCGGCGTCGCAGACCGGATCCGGAGGGCCCGGGCTCTGAGCCGCCGTTCCCCGTCTCCGTCATGTACGCCTGTGCCATGCCATGTCCTCGCTGCCGTGCTCGCGCTCCGTCCCCGCACCTTGACCCTAGGCGATGTCGGGAGCCTTCCGTGCCGTCCTCGCGGCCGTACCACCGGGAGGACGAACGGCCGTGCGGCTGGGGTTCCGCTTGTCACGAAACGCGCACATTGGCTCCTGCGCGCCTGGAGCCGCGCCGGGAGTGTGACGGACCGGTCAGCGCGCCTCGGCTGCGCCACTTCCGTCCACGGCCGGACGGGTGCCACCATGGTGGGTGAGTCCGGGGACGCCGTGAGGGCGCCTCGAGATGACACAAGGAGCAGTTGCAATGACGCATGCCGTTTCGCCTGCCCGCGAAGCCGCCTCCCCCACCCTGTACGGAGGCACGGGCACCCGGCGGATCACCGTCCGCGACCTCACCCTCGCCAAGGAGCGCGGCGAGAAGTGGCCGATGCTCACCGCCTACGACGCCATGACGGCGTCCGTGTTCGACGAGGCCGGCATCCCGGTCATCCTCGTCGGCGACTCGATGGGCAACTGTCACCTCGGCTACGAGACCACCGTCCCCGTGACGATGGACGAGATGACGCTGCTGTCGGCGGCCGTCGTACGGGGCACCAGCCGGGCCCTGGTCATCGGCGACCTGCCGTTCGGCTCGTACCAGGAAGGCGCCGTACAGGCGCTGCGCAGCGCCACCCGTCTCGTGAAGGAGGCCGGTGTCGGGGCCGTGAAGCTGGAGGGCGGCGAGCGCTCGCTGCACCAGACCGAGCTGATCGTGCAGTCCGGCATCCCGGTCATGTCCCACCTGGGCCTGACCCCGCAGTCCGTGAACGCCATGGGCTACCGGGTGCAGGGCCGGGGCGACGAGGCCGCGCACCAGCTGCTCCGCGACGCGAAGGCCGCGCAGGACGCGGGTGCCTTCGCGGTGGTGCTGGAGCTGGTCCCGGCCGAGCTGGCCGCCGAGGTCACCCGGTCCCTGCACATCCCGACCGTCGGCATCGGGGCGGGCGCGGAGTGCGACGCGCAGGTGCTGGTGTGGACCGACATGATGGGCCTGACCGGCGGGAAGATGCCGCGGTTCGTGAAGCAGTACGCGAACCTGCGCGCGACGATGGGTGACGCGGCGAAGGCCTTCGCCGAGGACGTGGTCGGCGGAACGTTCCCGCAGCCGGAGCACGCCTTCCACTAGTTCCGCACGCCGGTGATCCCGTAGGGGCCGGCGTCCCGCCGACAGGGGTCGGCGGGACGCCGGCCCTCCGTCTTTTCCTGTCGGTCGGCTGTCGGTCGGCTGTCGGAGCTTTGTCAGTGACGGCTGGTCCCATGGTGGACATGACGCGAAACGACAAGAATCCCCACGCCGTCGAAGTGCGGGGGCTGGTGAAGCACTACGGCGAAACGAAGGCCCTGGACGGGGTCGACCTCTTCGTCCGCGAGGGCACCGTGCTCGGTGTCCTCGGTCCGAACGGCGCGGGCAAGACCACCCTGGTCCGCTGCCTGTCCACCCTGATCACGCCCGACGCGGGCACGGCGACGGTCGCGGGCTACGACGTGGTCCGCCAGCCGCGGCAGCTGCGCCGCACCATAGGCCTGACCGGCCAGTACGCCTCGGTCGACGAGAAGCTCTCCGGCTGGGAGAACCTCTACATGATCGGCCGGCTGCTGGACCTGTCCCGCAAGGAGGCCCGGTCCCGGGCCGACGAGCTGCTGGAGCGGTTCTCGCTCACCGAGGCCGCGAAGAAGGCCGCGATGCACTACTCCGGCGGTATGCGCCGCCGGCTCGACCTGGCCGCCTCGATGATCGGCCGCCCGGCCGTCCTGTACCTGGACGAGCCGACCACCGGCCTGGACCCCCGCACCCGCAACGAGGTGTGGGACGAGGTGCAGCGGATGGTCGCCGAGGGCGCGACCGTCCTGCTCACCACCCAGTACATGGAGGAGGCCGAGCAGCTCGCGAGCGAGCTGACGGTCATCGACCGCGGCAAGGTCATCGCCAACGGCAAGGTGGACGAGCTGAAGGCGCGCGTCGGCGGCCGCACCCTGCGGATCCGGCCCGTGGCCTCCGCCGACCTGCCGGACATGGCCCGCGCCCTGTCCGAGGCCGGTCTGGACGGGGTGGCCGGCTCCCAGGCCGTGCCGGACGAGGGCGTACTGCTCGTCCCGATCCTGAGCGACGAGCAGCTGACCGCCGTCGTCGGCCTGCTGGCCGGCCGCGGGTACGCGATCGCCGACCTCGGCACCTACCTGCCCAGCCTCGACGAGGTGTTCCTGTCCATCACCGGACAGCGGCCCGCCCAGGTCGAGGACTCCGTTCCCACCGAGAAGACCGAGGAGGTCGCGGCATGAGCACCGTCACCACCACCAAGCCCGCGGCCGCCCGGAGCGGCGCGGCACCGGCCCCGTCCGACGACGGCCGGATCGGCCTGCGGGGCAACCTGCGCCACATCGGCGCCCTGGTGCGCCGCAACGCCCTGCAGATCAAGCAGGACCCGGAGTCGATGTTCGACGCCGTGTTCATGCCGATCATCTTCACGCTGCTGTTCGTGTTCGTCTTCGGCGGCGCGATCTCCGGCAAGGGCAACCAGGAGCAGTACGTCAACTACGTGCTCCCCGGCCTGATGGCCATGATGGGCATGAACATCGCCATGGGCGTCGGCACCGGCGTCAACGACGACTTCAAGAAGGGCGTGATGGACCGGTTCCGGTCCATGCCGATCGCCCGGTCCTCGGTGCTCATCGCCAAGATCGTCGTCGAGCTCGGCCGGATGATGGTCGCCATCGCGATCCTGCTCACCGTGGGCTTCATGCTCGGCCTGTCCGTCCAGTCGGTGGTGGACCTGTTCCTGGCCATCGGGCTGTCGGCCGTCTTCGGCGCCTCCCTGATGTGGATCTTCATCCTGCTGGGTCTGACCATGAAGACCGCCCAGGCCGTCCAGGGCATGGCGATGCTGGTCCTGATGCCGCTGCAGTTCGGCAGCTCGATCTTCGCCCCGCCGACGACCATGCCGGGCTGGCTCCAGTCCTTCACGGAGTACAACCCGCTGTCGAACCTGGCCGACGCGGCCCGCGGCCTGATCAACGGGACCCCGCTGGGCCACTCGGTGTGGGTCACCCTGGCCTGGTCGGTGGCCATCACCGCGATCGCCATGCCGCTCGCGGTGCGCAAGTTCCGCCAGAAGACCTGATCCGGCCGGCCGGACCGTTGCGGATCGCGTCCCGGACGGTCCGGCACGCACGGGGGGCGGATCAGTAGAGGGCGGCGGCCTCCTCCATCGTGAGGCCGCCGCCTTCGGCGCGTGCGGCCTCGTACGCCTCGTCCCCGAGCGCCGCTCGCGCCAGTTCCTCGGCGCGGGCGGCGTCCTCGCGTTCCGTGGAGACCGGGACGTGCCGGGGCGGCAGGTGGGCCTGGTAGGCGCCGACCAGCCGCGCCGCGGCGTGGGCGCGCTGCCGGCCGCCGAGCGAGGCGAGGGAGAGGGCGGCCGTCACCAGGAACAGGGCGGGCAGGTAGGGGGCGACCATCGTCGCGAGCGGGTGGCGCTGGGCCTCCCGGGCGCCGCGGACCCGGTCCAGCGCGTCCTCGTACCGGCCGTCCCGGTTGTCCAGCCAGGCCGTCGTGGCGTGCAGGAACACGTCGAAGACGGCGAACGCCCCCTGGGAGAACTCCTCGCGCAGGACCGCGATCTGGGCGCGGGCCTCGGGGATCCGGCCGGTGCGGCCGAGGAGGTTGGCGTAGAACATGCGGGCGGCGGGCATGGCCTCGTTGCCGAACTGCTGCTCGGTGGCGGTGATCTCGCCGAGGATCTTCTCGGCCTCCTCCAGCCGGCCGTTCTCGATGAAGGTACCGGCCATCCGGACCCGCATCACCATCACCTGCGCCCGGGCGCCCAGCCGTTCGGCGTACCCGATGGCCGCGAGGTAGTCCTGGCAGGCGAGGTCGTAGTCGCCGCTCTTCTCCCGGGACTCGGCGCGCGCGGACAGCGCCTCGGCGCAGCCCCAGTCGTCGCCGAGCTCGCGGAAGAGGGCCAGGCTCTCGTCGGCGTCGCGGGAGGCGTCGCCGGCCCAGTCGGCGCGGTTGGCGAGGATGTTGGCCCGCAGCTGGAGGGCGGAGGCGAGCTCCCAGCGGTAGCCGAGCTCACGGGCCGCGGTGACGGTCTCGTCGACGACCCGCTTCAGCAGCCCGGCCTCTCCCGCGATCATGACGGCGTAGACCCACAGGGAGCCCGGCGTCCGGCAGGTCTGGGGGAGGCCGGGCCGGTAGGTGGCGAGGACGCCCTCCACTTCGGCGCGGACCTCCTGGCTGTCCCAGGTGGCGGCCATGTGGTCGCGGGAGGAGAGGCGCACCAGGTGCAGGGCGCGCCAGGCCTCGGCGAGGACCTCGCCGGAGTAGGGCGGGGGCGAGTCGAGGAGCCGCTCGTGGACGGCCTCGGCGGGGACGTGGGGCGGCGCGAAGGGGTCGGGGCCGAGTGCGGCGACGGCGTCGGTCCAGTGCCGGATCTCGGCGCGCAGGTCCTGCATGTGCCAGTACCAGCCCAGGGCGTGGACCAGACACAGGGCTTCGCCGGCGTCGCGGGTGGCGACGGCCCGGCGCAGGGCGGTACGGAGGTTCTCGTACTCGGTGGCGATCCGGTCGGCGGCGGCGCGCTGGCCGTGGCCGCGCAGGCGGGGCTCGGTGGTGCGGGCGAGTTCGCGGTAGTGGACGAGGTGGCGCTGCTCGGTCTCCTCCCGGTCCCGTCCGGCGCCTGCGTCGGCCAGGCGCTCGGCGGCGTACTCGCCGACGGTCTCCAGGAGCCGGTAGCGCATGTCGCCGGCCGGGCCGGGGGCGGCGACGACGAGGGACTTGTCGACGAGGGCGGCCATGACGTCGGCGACGTCGAGGGCGCTGCCGTCGCCGCAGACGGCCTCCGCGGCCTCCAGGTCGCAGCCGCCCGCGAAAACGGACAGCCGGCGCAGCACGGCCCGTTCCGGTTCGTCCAGCAGGTCCCAGGACCAGTCGACGACGGCGCGCAGGGTCTGCTGGCGGGGCAGCACGGTCCGCGCGCCGCCGGTGAGGAGGCGGAAGCGGTCGTCGAGCCGGTCGGCGATCTGCCGGGGGGTGAGGAGCCGCAGCCGGGCGGCGGCCAGCTCGATGGCCAGGGGCAGTCCGTCCAGCCGGCGGCAGATCTCGGCGGCCGCCTCCGGGTCGTCGGCGACCCGGAACCCGGGCCGGGCGGCGGACCCGCGGTCGTCGAGCAGCCGCAGCGCGACGGGGTCGGGCAGCGGTTCGACGGGCCGCAGGAACTCCCCGGGCACGCCGAGCGGCTCCCGGCTGGTGGCGAGGATCCGCACGCCGGGGCACTGGGTCAGGATCCGCTCGGCGAGCTCGGCGGCGGCCCCGATCACGTGCTCGCAGTTGTCGAGGAGCAGCAGGAGCCGGCGGCGGGCGCAGTGCTCGGCGAGCCGGTCGAGGGGGTTGTCGCCGGTCCGGTCGGTCAGCACGCGCAGTTCCTCGGCGGCGGCACCGCGCAGCTTGGTCTCGCGGGCGCCGAGCGCGGCGAGGGCGGCCTCGGCGACGTCCTCGGGATCGTCCACGGGCGCCAGCTCGACGAGCCACACCCCGTCGGGCCAGTCGCCCGCGGGGTGCGCCTCGGCGGCCTCCTGGGACAGCCGCGTCTTCCCGGCCCCACCGGGCCCGAGCAGCGTGACGAGCCGCGCCCGCGAGAGATCACCCCCGATGACCCGGATGTCCTCTTCCCGCCCGACGAAGGTGGTCAGCCGCGCCCGCAGGTTCCCGGGGGCGGGGGCCGGGGGGTGGGCCGGGGCCGGCCAGGCCGGACCGGGGGTGACGGGCGCCGGGTGGGCGCCTGCCGGGGCCGGGGGGTGGGCCGGGGCGGGTTGGGCCGGCGCGGCGGCGGCTGGGGTCGGCGGGGTGGCGGGGGTGCCCGAGAGGAGTTCCGTGTGGAGGGTGCGGAGGGCCGGGCCCGGGTCCGTGCCCAGGCGGGAGGACAGGTCCCGGCGGACCGTTTCGTAGGCGGCCAGCGCCTCCGCGGGGCGGCCCACGTCGCGGAGGGCCCGGATGCGGAGGGCCTGCAGGAGCTCGTCCAGGGGGCGGCGGGCACACAGTTCGGTGAGCTCCGGCAGGGCCTGTTCCGCTTCGCCCAGCGCCAGCGCCGCGCCCAGCCGGCCCCGCCGCGCGTCCATCCGTACGGCCTCCCAGCGCGCGGACTCGGCCGCCGGGTCGGGGAGGGAGGCCAGCGCGGGGCCCCGCCACAGCGCGAGCGCCTCGTCGTACAGGGCCGCCGCTCCGGCGGGGTCCGGGGCGGCCGCGGCGGCGCGGACGAGCCGTTCGAAGCGGTACAGGTCGACCTCGTCCCGCTCCGCCTCCAGCCGGTAGCCGCCCTCCGCGGAGCGCACGGCCGCGTGCCCCAGCGCCCGCCGCAGCCGGGCCACCAGCGCCTGGAGCGCGGCGACGGCGTCGGCCGGCGGATCGGTGTCCCACACCTCGGCGACCAGCAGCGCCACCGGCACCGTCCGGCCCGGCCGCAGCGCGAGCGCGGTCAGCAGCGCGCGCAGGCGCGCTCCGCCGACGGCGACGGGGGTCCCGTCGTCGCGGATGGCCTGGGCGGTGCCGAGAATCGTGTAGCGCACCGGCCCATTGTCCCCGTCCCCCGGCCGCCCACGGGCCGGGAGCCCGGGATAGGTTTCGCCGCATGGTTCACCAGGGCAGCCGCGACGAGCGGCGTATCAGTTCCGTTTTCCTCGGCATCGTCGCCGTCATGGCCGTCACGGGCTGGGCGGTGTGGACGGGGTACGCGACGAGCCCGGGGCTGGCCGTGTTCCTCTTCGTCACCTCGGCGTGGGTCGTCTCGCTCTGTCTGCACGAGTACGCGCACGCCCGTACCGCCCTGCACGGCGGTGACATCACGGTCGGCGCCAAGGGCTACCTCACCCTGAACCCGCTGAAGTACACGCACGCGCTGCTCAGCATCGTGCTGCCGGTGGTGTTCGTGATCCTGGGCGGGCTCGGCCTGCCCGGCGGGGCCGTGTACATCGAGCGCGACCGGATCCGGGGCCGCTGGCGGCACAGCCTGGTCTCGGCGGCGGGCCCGCTGACGAACGTGGCCTTCGCCGTCGTGTGCACGGCGCCGTTCTGGCTGGACGCCCTCGACGGGGTCCCGTGGACGTTCCGCTTCGCGCTGGCCTTCCTGGCGCTGCTGCAGGTCTCGGCGGCGATCCTGAACTTCCTGCCGGTCCCGGGTCTGGACGGCTACGGGGTCATAGAGCCCTGGCTGTCGCACCGCGCCCGCCGCGAGCTCGCGCCGCTGGCGCCGTTCGCGCTGATCGGGGTCTTCGCACTGCTGTGGATCCCCGAGATCAACGGCGTGTTCTTCGACGCGGTACGGGGCGTCCTGCGCGCGCTGGGCGTCTCGGACCTGGAGACGTACTGCGGCCACGACCTGTACCGCTTCTGGCTCGACCAGGACGGTTTCTGCGCGGTCCCGGCCGACTGACCGCCCGGCTAGGCGGCGCCGCGCTGCTTCTCCGCCTTGGCCTTGCGCACGTAGAACCAGGCCATGTTGGACGTCACGCCGGCCAGCAGCACCCACACGATCCCGAGGAAGCTGCCCTCCACGAAGGCGACCACGGCGGCGGCCACGGCAAGGACGCAGACGACAACGGCGAACACGGCAAGGCGGGGCATCCGGAACAGCTCCTCGGCAACACGGAACGGGGTCGAGCCCCACCAGTGTCCCCCATCCCCGCGGGGGCTCGTTTTTCCGCCGATCGCGCGGGAAGGAGATCCGCGCCCCCGGGCCCCGCGGCCGTGGGGCGGGGGCCCGGGGTGGTGGGGTCAGACGTCTGTGAGGCGCAGGCCGGCGTGGGCCTTGTAGCGGCGGTTCGTGGAGATGAGGTTGGCGACCATCGCCTCGACCTGGTGGGCGTTGCGCAGGCGGCCCGCGAAGACGCCGCGCATGCCGGGGATGCGGGCCGCGAGGGCCTGGACCAGGTCGGTGTCGGCGCGGGATTCGCCGAGGACCATGACGTCGGTGTCGATCTCCTCGACCGAGGTGTCCTGGAGGAGGACCGCGGAGAGGTGGTGGAAGGCCGCGGTGACCCGGGAGCCGGGGAGCAGGGCGGCGGCCTGCTGGGCGGCGCTGCCCTCTTCGACCTGGAGGGCGTAGGCGCCCTGCTTGTCGAAGCCGAGGGGGTTGACGCAGTCCACGACGAGCTTGCCCGCGAGGTCCTCGCGCAGGGCTTCCAGGGTCTTGGCGTGGCCCTCCCACGGCACCGCGATGATGACGATGTCGCTGCGGCGGGCGCATTCGGCGTTGTCGGCGCCCTCGACGCCGAGGCCGAGTTCCGCGGCGGCGGTCTCGGCGCGGTCGGCGGCGCGGGAGCCGATGATCACCTTCTGGCCCGCGCGGGCGAGCCGGTAGGCGAGGCCGCGGCCCTGGTCGCCGGTGCCGCCGAGGACGCCGACGACCAGGCCGGAGACGTCGGGGAGGTCCCAGGGGTCCTTGGCCGGCGGCTTCTGCGTGCTGTCTGAGGAAGTCATGGGGGCGAGCGTACTGCCGAGTACCGTTGGGCCGAAGGGGCGGGAGAGGTGCGGAACCGGTCCCGGGCGCCCGGCGCGTGGGGCAGGATGCGGGCCATGGATGCCGTGCGGGTGGCGCTGCTGCGCGAGGTGCTCGCGGGGACGCCGTGGCCGGGTGAGGCCCGGCGGTTCGCCGGGGCGCTGCGGCGTGCGGTGGTGCCGGCCGGCGGGGGCCTGCTGCTGGTGGGGACGGAGCAGTACGAGCCCTGGCACCTGGCGGCGCACCTGGTGGACGAGGCCGCCTGGTCGGGCCGCCCGGAGCTGGCGCCGACGCTGGTGCGGCACCGGGTGCTGCCCGGGGCGCCGCCGCACCTGTCCGTCGGGCTGGGCCGGCTGGAGGCGGCCCGGCGCGGGCACACGCTGCTGGTGGTGGCTCCGGAGCGGCCGGGCGAGGGGCTGCTGGAGCGCATCCACGACGCCCGGCGCGCGGGGGCGGCCGTGCTGTCGCTGGACGGCGGGGACCCGGATCTGGGGGCCCTCGCGCACGACGCGCTGTCGGTGCCGGCCGACGACTGCGCGCTGGACCTGGACACCGTGCAGCACCTGGTCGGTGCGGCGGCCGGGGAGAACGGGCTGCCGGCGCGGCGGGGTACGGGTCGGGGTCCGGGCGGGCGCCGGCTGCGGGACCGGCTGGCGCGGCTGGCCGATCAGCTGACCGCGCCGCCGCCCAGCCGCTGGTAGCGGGGGGATCCGTCAGGGCGTCGCCGTGCCGGTGCCGTCCCCCTCCTCCTCGCCGGCCCGCTCGTTCCACTTGGGGTCGTTCTGCCACTCGAGGTTGCGTTCCCGCGCCGTCTCCATGGCGTGGGACGCCTCCTCGCGGCTCGCGTACGGGCCGAAGCGGTCCTTGGCGGGGCACTCGGGGCCTTCTTCGACCTTCTGGTGGACCAGGCAGTAGTACCACTCGCCCGGCTTCCCCACCTGGCGCTTCTTGAACAGGGCCATCGTCTCCAGGCTCCTCTCGGTCCTCGTCTACAGCGCCATGCTGCCCCATGGGGGCTGGATACACTCGCTTGCATGTCTGGCCAGTCGCTGCTCGTACCAGGCGAGCTCTCTCCCGCCCGTTCCGTTCCCGGAAACATCCGCCGTCCCGAGTACGTGGGCAAGCCCGGCCCCAAGCCGTACACGGGACCCGAGGTGCAGTCCGCCGAGACCATCGAGGCCATGCGCGTGGCCGGCCGGGTCGCCGCGCAGGCGATGGCGGAGGCCGCGAAGCACATCGTGCCGGGGGTGACCACGGACGAGCTGGACCGGGTCGCGCACGAGTACATGTGCGACCACGGCGCCTACCCGTCGACGCTCGGCTACCGGGGCTTCCCCAAGTCGCTGTGCTCCTCGCTCAACGAGGTCATCTGCCACGGCATCCCCGACTCGACCGTCCTGCGCGACGGCGACATCGTGAACCTGGACGTGACCGCGTACATCGGCGGGGTGCACGGCGACAACAACGCCACCTACCTGTGCGGTGAGGTGGACGAGGAGTCGCGGCTGCTGGTGGAGCGCACCCGCGAGGCCCTGAACCGTGCGATCAAGGCGGTCAAGCCGGGGCGCCAGGTCAACGTCATCGGGCGGGTCATCGAGTCGTACGCGAAGCGGTTCGGTTACGGCGTGGTCCGGGACTTCACCGGGCACGGCATCAACGCGTCGTTCCACTCCGGCCTGATCATCCCGCACTACGACAGCCCGCACGCGACCACCGTCATGGAGCCGGGCATGACGTTCACGATCGAGCCGATGCTGACGCTGGGTACGCACGAGTACGACATGTGGGACGACGGCTGGACGGTCGTCACGAAGGACCGCAAGCGGACCGCGCAGTTCGAGCACACGCTCGTGGTGACGGAGACGGGCGCGGAGATCCTCACCCTGCCGTAGGTGCGGGCGAGGGGATTTTTTACCGACAGAGCGTCGGGAACACATTGACTTAGGTATGCCTAAGCAGGAGGATCGGGCGTGGCGGCAGTGTGCCGTCGCGCCCGATTCCTCTCTCTGGAGGTCCGTCTTGGACGCCTTCTCCACGGTCATCCGTGTCGCCTCGCACGAGCAGCACACCGAAGCCGAGACCTCCACGTTCATGAGCGACCTGCTCGGCGGGCGGCTCGGCGTGGACGCCTACACCCGCTACACCGAGCAGCTGTGGTTCGTGTACCGGGCGCTGGAGGACGCCGCCGACGCGCTCCGCGAGGACCCGGTCGCGGGGCCGTTCATCCGGCCCGAGCTGATGCGGGTGGCGGAGATCGAGCGGGACCTCGCGCACCTGCTCGGGCCCGGCTGGCGCGAGAGCGTACGGGCCCTGCCCGCGACGGAGGCGTACGCGGCCCGCGTGGCGGAGTGCGCGGCGACCTGGCCGGGCGGGTACGTGGCCCACCACTACACCCGCTACCTGGGCGACCTCTCCGGCGGGCAGATCATCCGGGACAAGGCGGAGCGCACCTGGGGCTTCGCGCGCAAGGGCGACGGCGTGCGGTTCTACGTCTTCGCGGACATCGCCAACCCGGCGGCGTTCAAGCGGGGGTACCGGGAGCTGCTGGACGCGATCGCCGCCGACGATCTGGAGAAGCAGCGGATCGTCGACGAGTGCAAGCGGGCCTTCGACTACAACGGGGCGGTGTTCCGGGAGCTGGGCGAGGAGTTCCCGCTCAGCGCCTGACCCCCGGCCGGGCTAGGACGCGAAGCGGACGCGGCCGCCGATCTCCACCGTGCCGTCCGGGCCCGGGGCCGTGAGGATCTGGGAGCCGGCGCCCTGGGTGATGTTCAGGGCGCGGTTCAGTTCGGCGGTGAGGAGGATCGCCGCCGAGCCGGTGGCCTCGTCCTCCGGGATCGCCCCGTCGGGGCGGCGCGGGAAGCCGCGGGCGCGGATGCGGCCGGCGGGCTCGTCCTCCCAGGCCCAGGCGTACAGCCAGCCCTCGCCGGGCGGCGGGGTGGGCAGCGCCTCGACCTCGGCGGCGCTGGCGTACTGCCGGGTGTTCTTGCCGGTGACCCACTCGGGGCGGGCCGTGATCCAGGTGAACTCCCCGTCGTTGCGGGCCCATACGGACCCGGCGGGCGGCTGGAGCTCCTCGATGTCGAGCAGCCAGGCGAGTCCGACCAGCGGGTGTCCGGCGAAGGACATGCGCGTGCCGGGGGTGCGGATGTCGACGACCCCGCGTTCGGGGTCGTCGACGAACACCGTCTCGCTGTAGCCGAGTTCGGCGGCGAGGGCCTGCCGGGCCGCGTCGTCCGGGACGGTGCGGCCGTCGCGGACGACTCCGAGCAGGTTGCCGTGCCGGCCGTCACCCGCGCAGAACACCTTGATCACGTCGAGATCGTTCACAGCGGCATTCAAGCACGGCCCGGCGCGGGCTCAGTTCTGGGAGGCGACCCCGTTGCGGCGGCGGCGCCCGAGGCAGACCGCGCCCGCGCCGGCGGCGACGACCGCACCGGAGGCGGCGAGCAGGACGCCGGCCGGGATGTCGGAGCCGGTGGAGGCGAGGTTGCCGCCGGTCGCTCCCCCCGTGGAGCCCCCGGCCGTGCCGCCCGTCGAGCCGCCGGAGGTGCCGCCCGTCGTGGCGGTGGTGCTCGCGCTCGGCGTCGGGAGCGGGGCGTCCTTGTCCACGGAGACCGTGAGGTTGACGTCGTCGGCCCGGTCGCCCGCGTGGTAGTCGGAGCGGGCGCCGTCGGCGGAGAAGGCGGCCGCGCCCTCGGCGGTGAGGGCGGCGCGGACGGCGTCCAGGGTGAGCACGCCGTTCTTGGTCTTGTAGTCGGCCTTCGTCAGGTCGAGCGTGGCGAAGGAGACGTTCGTCTGCGTACCGGCGGCGTTCTTCACGTCCAGCACGAGCGTGCCCTTGGCGCCCTGGGCGTCGATGCGGACGTTGGCGAAGGTCAGGTCGATGTGGTGGGCCTGGTCCTGGAAGCGCAGGCCGCCCTGGAAGGAGGCGTGGAGCTTCTGGGCCTTGGCGTCGAGGGTGCCCGCGCCGCCGCTGAAGGAGAAGCTGTCGCCGTTCTTGGCGGCGCCGCCCTCGGGGGTGACGGTGCCGCCCGACGTCGTGACGTAGGTACGGAAGGACTCCTTCACGCCCCAGGCCAGTTTGCCGCTCCGCAGCTGCTGCGGGCCGTCGGCGGGCGGGGTGGCCGAGGCCGACGGGGTGACCGAGGGGGAAGGGGTGGCCGAGGGGGAAGGCGTGCTGGACGGCGAGGGCTTGGGGGCGGGCGAGGACACGGGCGCCGAGGGGGTCGGGTCGGTCGGGGGCTTGGGGAACTCCAGGGCGGCCGTCAGCCGGTCGCCCTCGCGGCCCGCGTAATCGGACGGTCCGAGGAGGTCGGCGAGCTCCTTGGTGAGGGTGGTCTTGAGGCCGGCCGTCTTCTCGCCGGCGAACTCCACCGTGGCCACGACGACGTCCGGGGCGAGCTTGCCGTTCCGGGTGACGTCGGCCGTCAGCGTCTTCGTACCGGAGTCGATGCGGAGCCTGTCGAGGGTGACGGTGAAACCGTGGGCCTTGCTCTCGAAGGTGACGGAGCCCTTGAAGGCCGCCTTCACGACGTTGCTGCCGCCCTTGTCGTACTGGCCGGTGGCCGCAGTGAAGCGGAAGGTGCCGTCCCGGTTGACCTCGGCGCCGTCCTTGGCGGTGATCGTGCCCTGGGCTATGTGCTGGACGTAGTTGCGGTAGCTGTCGAGCAGGCCCCAGTCGAGGCTGCCGCCCGTGACCGGTACCGGCGCGGCGGTGGCCTGGGCTCCGGCGGCGGGGGTGCCGCCCTCGGCCATCGCGGGGAGGGCGAAGGCGGTGGTGCCGAGGGCGGCGGCGGTCAGGAGGGCGGCCGCGACGGCGGCCGGGCGGAGGGAGGGGGAGGTCATGGCTGAGGACTCCTGGAAGAACGGGAGGGGGAGGGACCCGGTGTGCGAGGACTCCCCCGCCCCGGCGGCCGGAGCGGCGGCGGAGAGCTCACCCTGCCGGGCTTCAGGTCGAGATGGGCGCCCGCGAGTGGACCGTACCGGTGAACTGGGCGTCCAGCACGCCGATTTGGCCGCCGTACGTCCCCGTGGCCGCGGAGATCGCCGCCAACGCCTTCCCCGGCCGCTGCGCCACACCCGCGCACCAGTGCGCCCCTGGCGCTCCGCCAGCGGGCGGAGCCCGGGCAAACCGGACGGCAACCCCGGCCCCGCACGGAATGCGGACGGGGCTTGACCTTCGCTTGACTTTCGCTTGAGCCGGTCATGGAGGGGTCGTGACGGGCTCGTGTCCGGGGCCGGAAGGTGAGAGCTGAATCACTGGACGAGTGGGTATCGGTCAGGTAAGCCTCGGTTAAGTTAGGTCCGCCTCACCAGGCTGCCCCACGCCTCCACCCTCGCCAGGAGCCCCCATGCGCCCCGCCCGCCTCACCGTCCTCACCACGGCCGCAGCCGTCGCCGCGCTCACCGCCGTCACCGGCTGCGCGGAGAAGAGCGACAAGGGCGGCTCGGACGTGATCCACGTGAACGCGACCGACAGCGCCTGCGAGGTCTCCAAGACCGACTTCCCGGCGGGCAAGGTCTCCATCGAGGTCGAGAACAAGGGCTCCAAGGTCACCGAGCTGTACGTGCTCTTCCCGGACGACCGCATCGTCGCCGAGCGCGAGAACATCGGCCCCGGCACCAAGGCCACCATCACCGCCGAGATCAAGGCCGGCGAGTACCTCTTCGCCTGCAAGCCCGGCATGAAGGGCGACGGCATCCGCACCAAGGTCAAGGCCACCGGCAAGGGCGGCGGCGAGAAGCGCAGCCCCGAGCTGGACGCCGCCGTGGCCGCGTACCGCAAGTACGTCCAGGAGCAGGCCGACGAGACCCTCCCGAAGGCCCAGGTCTTCGCCGACGCCGTCAAGGCCGGCGACCTGGAGGCCGCGAAGAAGGCCTACGCCCCCTCCCGCCTGGGCTGGGAGCGCACCGAGCCGGTCGCCGAGTCCTTCGGCGACATCGACCCGAAGGTCGACGTCCGCGAGGACGGCCTGGAGGCCGGCCAGGACCCGGCCAAGGACTGGACCGGCTGGCACCGCCTGGAGAAGGCCCTGTTCCAGGACAACAAGATCGGTGACGACGAGAAGAAGCTCGCCGACACCCTGATGACCGACCTCACCGCCTGGCAGAAGAAGGTCGGCGAGGCGGAGATCACCCCCACCTCCATGGCCAACGGCGCCAAGGAGCTCCTCGACGAGGTCGCCACCGGCAAGGTGACCGGCGAGGAGGAGCGCTACAGCCACACCGACCTGGTCGACTTCAAGGCCAACGTCGAGGGCGCCCAGAAGTCGTACGAGCTCCTCAAGTCCGTCACCGCGAAGAACGACCCGGAGCTCGCCAAGCAGCTGGACACCCAGTTCGCCGCGCTGAACACCCTCCTGGACAAGTACCGGGCCGACAAGAGCAGCTACGAGTTCACCGCGTACGACAAGGTCGGCGAGGCCGAGCGCAAGGAGCTCTCGGACGGCGTCAGCGCCCTGGCCGAGCCGCTCTCGAAGCTGGCCGCCGCGGTCGCCAAGTAGTCCACAGCCAGGCAGAGCGGGAGATCCCACCATGACCGACGCCCAGGAGCCGAAGGTGTCCGAGGCCCAGGAGTCCACCCAGGAGTCCGAGTCCGCCGAAGGCGCCGCCGCGCCCTCGCGCCGTGCCGTGCTCGGCTGGGGCGGCGCGGGCCTCGCGCTCGGCGATCG
>NZ_JBEZWL010000053.1:0-48288 GCF_040648015.1 Streptomyces sp. NPDC029216
CCCGGCTGCGGGCGGCCAGGCTCGGCAGCGTGCTCGCCGCCGTGCTGGCGTTCGTCGCCGT
Organism: Streptomyces sp. NPDC029216; assembly: GCF_040648015.1. Lineage (NCBI taxonomy): Bacteria > Bacillati > Actinomycetota > Actinomycetes > Kitasatosporales > Streptomycetaceae > Streptomyces > Streptomyces sp. NPDC029216. The sequence goes on from NZ_JBEZWL010000053.1 coordinate 62, forward strand.
CCTGCTGGCCGCCGCGCTGCCGCGGGCCCAGGACCGGGGCGCCGACCAGGCCCTGCGGTCCTTCCTCCAGCGCGGCGGGCCGGGCTACACCAGCCTGCTGACGACCGCGCCGCCCGCCGGGCCGGGCCAGGGCACCGACCGGCTCGACGCGACGCGCGCAACCCTCCTCGCCCACACCGGAGGCAGCTTCCGCGTCGACCCCGAAGCGGTGGTGTACGGAGACCGGACCGTCAAGGGACGGGCGCTGCTGAACCCCGAACTGTCCGCCCCGTCCGGCCTGCCGCCCGTGATGCGCCTGCTGTACGTACGGCACGCACAGGAGCACGTGCGGCTGGTGGAGGGGCAGTGGCCGAGCGACGCGCCCCCCGCCCCCGACGCCTCCGCCGCCTCCGCCGAAAGCGGGCCTCCGCTGCGGATCGCGCTCTCGCAGCGCGCCGCCCGGACCATCGGCGCCCGCCTCGGATCGGTCCTGACGTCCTCGCCCGTGCCCGGTGGCGGGCCCCGCGTGGAAGTCGTCGGCCTCTACGCGGTCCGGGAGGAGACCGAGGACTTCTGGGTGGACCTGGGATGCCTCGCCTTCGCCTGCGAGTACCACGAGGGGGACAACACCTACTGGGCCGCCGACGCCCTCGTCGGAGCCTCCGACCTGCCCCGCCTGCCCGGCTGGAGCCCCACCGCCGAGGACTTCTGGCGGCTTCCGGTGGACACCGGCCGGCTGCGGGCGGCCCGGCTCGGCGCCACCGAGCAGGACATCGCCTCGTACCTCACCGGGCCCGTCGCCGCCGAGCTCCTCGCGCAGACCGGGCGCGACCTGCTCCGGACCAACTCGCGGCTGCCCGAGCTGTTCACCCAGGCCCGGGCCCGCAGCCAGGCCGCGGCCCCGCTCGCCGCGATCGGACCCGCCGGTGTCGCCGGTGTCGCCCTCGTCGTCCTGTGCCTGGCCGGAGCGCTCGCCGCGGACCGCCGGGAGGCCGAGCTGAGGCTGCTGCTGGCACGGGGCGGCTCGCGCGCCGGCATCGTCGGCCGGCTCCTCGGCGAGGGCGCCGTCACCGTGCTCCCGGCGGCCGCGGCGGCCACCGCCCTCGCCGTCCTGCTGCTGCCCACGCCCCGGCTCGCGGCCTCGCTGCTCTCCGCCGCGGCCGTCGCCCTGCTCGCGCTGCTGGCCTTCCCGCTCCGCGCGGCCGTCCTGCTGTCCCCGCCGCGCCCGGCCGCGCGGTGGCGCAGGCCCGTGGCCGAGCTGCTGGTCCTCGCCGCCACCGGCGCCGCCGTGTCGGAGGTGCGCCGCCGCGGGGTCGCCCCCGCCGGCAGCGACCCGGACCCGCTGCTGATCGCCGCCCCGCTGCTGCTCGCGCTGTGCGGGGGACTGCTGCTGGCCCGGCTCCTGCCGCTGGTGACCGGGTGGCTCGCCCGGGCGGCCGGCCGCCGCCCCGGGCTGGTCGGCTTCCTCGGGCTGGTACGGGCCGCACGGGGCCCGGGGGGCCGGAGCGCCGGTACGCCGGCCCGCGGCCGGACCGGCCCCTCCGTCCTGCCGCTGGTCGCCCTGCTCCTCGCCGTCACGACCGGGGGGTTCGGGGCCGCCGTCCTGGAGTCCGTGGACGCGGCCCGCCTCGACGCGGCGCACCGGACGATCGGCGGTGACGCGGGGATCTCCGCGGTGGGGGCCGGATCGCTGCCCGACGGGCTCGTGAAGGCCGCGGGCGAACTGCCGGGCGTACGGACGTCCGTGCCGCTGTGGACGGACGACGACACCTTCGTGCTCGGCACCGCCCCGGGCCGCACCCGGGTCACCCTGGTCGTCGCCGAGCCCGCCGCCTACGCGGCGCTCTCCCGCGGCCTGGGCTGCGGCGCCTTCGACCCCGCCCTGCTGGCCGGAGGCGGTACGGGTTCCGCCGACGCCCCGGTGCCGGTGCTGTTCACCGCCGGCCTGGCACGGCAGGCCGGCCCGGGCACGTACACGCTGCGGCCGGGACCGGGCGGGGAGCTGCGGGTACGGGCCGCCGGCGTCATCGGATGCACCCCCGCCCCGCCGGGCCCGGCCGGGGAGACCGTCATCCTGCCGGCGGGACCCGCCACGGACCTGATCCGCGGCGGAGTCCACCCCAACCGGTGGCTCGCCCTGGGCTCCGTCGACGCGGAGCGGCTGCGCGCCCTGACCCGGGCCGCCCGCCCGGCGCCGTCGGCGACGCCCCCGGCCGCTCCCGCACCGGCACCCGCCGCCGGACAGGACGCGGACTCCGCGGCGCAGCCGGCCGACGAGCGGTACCTGGTGCGCACCGCCGCCGAGGACGCCGCCGAGCTGGGCGCCGACCCGCTGCAGGGCTCGGCCGAGCGCCTGTTCTGGTCCTGCGTGGCCGCGGCGGCCGGCTTCGCGCTGCTGGCCGTCCTGCTGACGCTGCTGCAGACCGTCCCCGAACGCGCGGCCCTGCTGGCCCGGCTGCGCACCATGGGGCTGCGCCGCCGGCAGGGCGTGGCGCTGATCCTCGCCGAAGCCCTGCCGCAGACGCTGGCGGCGGCCCTGGGCGGCGCCCTGATCGCGGCCGTCGCGGTGGCGGCGCTGGGTCCGGCGATGGACCTGTCCACGCTGGTCGGGGCGAGCGCCCCGACCGGCGTACGGCTCACCGCGGGGGCCGTACTGACCCCGGCCCTGGGCCTGGCCGCCCTGGTCGCCGTGGCCGTGCTCGTCGAGGCGGCGACATCAGGGCGACGGCAGATCACCACCGAGTTGAGAGCGGGAGACCAGCGTTGAACAGCGACCAGCCGACGTACGAGGAGCTGCGCCGCAGGGCGACGGCCGCCGCCCGGCCCCGCACCCGGGCGGCGGACGCGGCGATCGCCTGCGACCGCCTGGTCCGGATCTTCAGCGCGGACGGCATCGAGGTGCAGGCCCTCCAGGGGCTGGAGCTGACGGTCTCCCAGGGCGACCTGGTGGCCCTCGTCGGAGCCTCGGGCAGCGGCAAGTCCACCCTCCTGAACATCCTGGCGGGCCTGGACGTCCCGACGGCGGGCAGCGCGGCCGTCGCCGGGTACGACCTGCTGGAGCTGTCGGCGCGGGACCGGTTGCGCTACCGGCGCGAGGCGGTCGGCTTCGTCTTCCAGCAGACCGCCCGCAACCTGCTGCCGTTCCTGACGGCCGCCCAGAACGTGGCCCTGCCCATGCAGTTGAAGGGCGGCCCGCGCCGCGGTGCGGGCGCCCGCCGCGCCGCCCGGGTCGGGGAGGTCCTGGACGCCCTCGGGATCGGCGACCTGGCGCACCGGCGCCCGGCGGAGCTCTCCGGCGGCCAGCAGCAGCGTGTGGCGATCGCCGTGGCCATGGCGAACGACCCCAAGGTGCTGCTGGCCGACGAGCCCACGGGCGAGCTGGACTCGGAGACGGCCGCGGCGGTCTTCGAGACCTTCCGCACCGTGAACAAGGAGCTCGGCGTGACGGTGGTCATCGTGACGCACGACCCCATGGTGGCGGGCGAGGTCCGGCGCACGGTGGCGATCCGCGACGGCCGCACCAGCAGCGAGGTCCTGCGCCGGCTGGTCACCGACGAGCACGGCGAGGAATCGGTCAGCGAGCGCGAGTACGTGGTCCTCGACCGTTCCGGACGCGTCCAGCTCCCCCCGAAGTTCCTGGAGGCCCTGGGCATGGAGCACCGCCTGGCGGTCGACCTGGCCCCGGACCACATCGAACTCCGCCCGGACCACGGCTAGACGGTCCCCCACGGCGGGGGCCGAGCCCCGCGCCGCGCTGCCGAGGGCCGGGCCTCAGCCCCGTTCGGGGGCCGGGGGCCCGGTTCCCCCTGCGCGCGTACCTCAGGCGCCCTGCGGGGCGCTCACCGGGCGGCGGCCGGCTCCAGCCGGGCCGGTCTGTCCGGCGCGGCCGGCAGGCGGGACAGGTTGGCGCCGATCACCGCCGCCGTGCGGGCCACCGCCCCGCCCAGCGAAGCGATCAGCTCGCGGTCCAAGGCGATCGCCGCCACCGCCGCGACCACACGGCCCGCCGCGGAGAACACCGGTGCCGCCACCCCCGAGAGCGCGCTCACGCACTGCCCGTACTCGAAGACGAAGCCCCGTTCCCGGACCCGCGCGGCCTCCCGGGCCCACGCGGCCCGCGCCCACCCCTCGGGCGCCCCCGCCTCCGGCTCGTACGCCGTGAGGACCAGCTGGGCCGCGCTCCCGGACGGCAGCACCACCCCGGGATGCAGGGGGAACACCTGGTCCGCCTCGCCCCGCACGCCCGCCACGACGATCGTGTGCCCTCCCTCGGGCACCGCCAGACTCAGACTCAACTTCCCGTTGTTCGCCGAGAGTTCACGCAACGGCCGGGCCGCCGCCGCGCGCAGGGCCCGGGCCGGGTGCCAGGCTTGTCCCAGCCGGAACGTGCGCGGGCCGAGCCGGTAGCGGCCCGAACAGCTCTGCACCGCGCCGAGGGCGACCAGCTGCCCCAGCAGCCGGTGCGCGGTGGCCTTCGGCAGCGCCGCGTCCGCCGCCAGACGGGTCAGACCGACCTCGTCCCCGTGTGCGAGCACCTCCATGAGTGCGAACGCACCTTCCAGTACTCCCCGCCCTTCAGTGCCGGATCTGGCCATGAGCGGTTCCCCCTCTCATGCGGGCCCACCGGTCGGATGAGACCGCAAATTCCCCGTTCGTACCGGCCCATCAGCAGAAAAGGTGTTGCCATCCTCCGCTTTTACCGGTCCGTTGAACGGACCCGATCATTGCTCGCCCGGCGCGATAGCGCCACTGTGTTCTCACTCAAGCGGCGAAACGATTCGGTGCCCCAGTGGCCCGGGTCCGGACGCCGGCTCGGTACGACACAAGGAGGATGAAATGAGCGCCATCAAGACCAGCGCCAAGCAGTTCAAGTACGTCATGAGCGCCATGACGGCCGTCTTCTTCAGCTCCTGCTCCGCCAGCTGACGTAGATACCGGGGGGTGGGGGCGGCAAGTCGCCCCCACCCCCTTTCTTTTCATGACGTGCGAGGGAGGCACAGTGCTGGAGACCGGTGTCCGGCAGGTCCGGGTGGCGATGGCCATGGTGTTCGGACGACGGCTGAACGTACGGGCCGTGGAGCGGCTCGTCGCCGACGCCCTCCGCACCCTGGAGGAGTTCGGCTCGCTCGGCGACGACGTCGACGAACTGGCCGAGGGGCCCTTCGCGGACCCGGACGAGCGCCGGGAACTGCAGAACCGCGCGCTCCAGCGGACCGTGCGCCGGCTCGCCGACCGCTCGCCCTTCTACCGGGAGCGCCTCGCCGGAACGGACCTCGACGCGCTGACCACCGAGACGCTCACCGCGATCCCGGTGACCCGCAAGGCCGACCTGATCGAGCGCCCCACCGACTTCCTGTGCAGCTCCCCGTACCTGGTGACCCAGACCACCGGCACCACCGGCCGCCCCGTCCAGATCTGGCTCTCCCGCTACGAGATGGAGCTCTGGCCGGCGCTGATCGCCCTCTCGGTCGTGCTGCGCGGCGACATCCGCCCCGGCGACCGGATGCAGATCAACCTCAGCTCCCGGGCGACGGCGGCCGTCCAGGAGGACGTCGAGGTGTGCCGTCTCGTCAACGCCTCCTGCCACGTCGTGGGCCAGATCCCTCCGGAGGAGTCCGTCGAGCAACTGTTCGGCCGCAACGGCGACAAGCCGACCATCCTCACCGGCAACCCCAGCTACCTCGCCCGCATGGTCACCGCCGCCCGGCGGCTCGGCTGCAAGCCGGACGAGTTCGGGCTGCGGGCGGTCTACGCCGGCGGCGAGGTCATGTCCGGCGCCCTCACCGCGGCCCTGCGCGAGACCTTCGGCGCGCAGACCGTCGGCGACAACTTCGGCATGACCGAGCTGCTGCCGGTCGGCGGCCGCACCTGCGGCCGGCGGCACCTGCACATCGACCCCAACCAGGGCTACGCCGAGGTGCTCGACCTCGACACCGGCGAGCCCGCCGCCCCCGGCCGGCTCGGCGAGCTGACCGTCACCCCGTACTACCCCTACCGCGAGTGCATGCCCGTCCTGCGGTACAACACCGGCGACGTGGTCCGCACCCTGGACGGAGAGCCGGACTGCGAACTCGCGGCCGTGCCCGCCATCTCCCAGATCCTCGGCAAGGCCAGCCAGATCCACCGCACCGCCGACGGGGTCGTCACCCCGCGCGACATCGTCGAGGCCCTCGACGGCACCCCCGGCCTGCCGTTCCCGCTTCGCCACCGGGCCGGCGTCGCCGACGACGGCCGGCTCCACGTGGAGCTCGTCTCCCGGGAGCTCACCACGGCCGAGGTGACCGGGCTGCTGCGCGCCCGGGACATCGACGCGCGCGTCACCGTCCTGCCGCTCGACGACGAGGAGGCGGCGCGCCGCTTCCCCCTCCGCTGTGACCTGTTGGAGCACACCTTCACCCGGAGCCACGCATGACGGTCTTCTTCCAGCTCGCGGTCAGCACCGCCCTGGCGCTCGCCGTGGTGGCCGGCGCGATCACGTACTTCCGCAAGGTGCGCACGCCCAGGCCGCCGCTCGGCGTCTTCAACGGCCGTGACATCTTCATGATGATGGGCTTCGTCCTGGCGCTGCCCTACGTCTACCTCGCCCTGCCCGGCGGCGTCCTCCCGGTCGTGCTCGCCCTGGTCTTCGCGGGCGGGCTCTCCGTCGGCTACACGCCGATCATCGCCAACGGCCGGGTGCGCTGGGCGCTGATCACCGCACTGATCGCCAGCGTCCTCGTCTTCCACCTGGCCTTCGGCGAGACCGCGCCGCCGTACTGGGTGGCGAACAGCATCGTCGTCGGCCTGGTCGTGGTCTCCGCCACCAACCTCAACGTGCAGGGCGGCATGCGGCTGGCGAACGTCGCCTGGTTCCTGGTGGCGCTCGCCGTGTACGACGCCTTCTTCGCCTGGGTCGTCCCGCTGACCGAGGAACTGTCCGACGCCGTCCAGGGCTACCCGTACGCGCCCGCCGCCGGACTGCGCATCGGCGAGGACCTGGGCGCCGTCCTCGGCATGGGCGACCTGCTGGCCTACGCCCTGTTCACCACCGCCGCGTACAAGGCGTACGGGAAGGCCGGCCTGCGCACCGGAGTCGCCCTCGTCGCCCTCTTCGGCGCCCTGGCCCCCGTGGCCGCCCTGCACCTGGCCGCCGCGGTCACCGGACACACCCCGGCCCTGATCCCCGCCCAGGTGTTCTTCGGCCCGGCGGCCTTCATCGGCTACCGGGTACTGCGCCGGCGCGGCCCGGAGCGCCGGATGGCCGACGTGCCGTTCGGCCCGGACCGCGCCGACCGGCCGGAGCGGCAGCCGGCCCCGCTCGGCACCGCACCCACCCGCTCCGCGGCCTGATCCGGCGGCCCGGAGCCGTCCGCCGCCCGACGGCTCACGTCGTACAGGTCCCCACGGACCCCCAGCGCAGGAAGCGGGGGTCGGCGTCGTCGTCGCGATCGACGACGCCGACCGCGTACCGGGCGTAGGGCCACCCCTCGCGGGCGAGGGCTTCGCCACGGAGCGCGTCGCAGGCCACGGCGGCGGCGGTCTGCGCCCACTCCTCCTGCTCGGCCCGGCTCCACTCGGGCTTCGTCGCCCACACGTACATCACACGCTCCCGCGGGGCGAACCCGATGCTGGTGTTCGCGTCGCTGATGTAGCGGGGGTCGTACACGAGGCGGGAGTTGCCGTTCCATTCGCGGAAGAGCCGGTGCACCGTTTCCGTGGCCATCCGGACCTCCTCCCGGTCCGTGCTCGGGATCCGCGCCGCCGCCAGGCCCGTCACGGTGGGCAGCCGGCCGTCCGGAGCCTCGGCGTCTCCTTCGGTACGGCGAGGCGCGGGCCGAGGGGCGGTCGTCTGCCGGCCGGTGTCCACGGACGCCGGCGGCCGGTCGTCCGCACTCGCGGTGGCCGGCGGCGGGGAGACGGAAGCGGCCGGGCGCGCCTTGTCCTCGGCCGGTAACGCGAGCGCCCCGCCCACCAGGCCGCCGACGACGGCCCCCGCTGCCAGGGTGATGCCGATACGGACGCCCGGCCGGCCACCCGGCCGCCAGGGCGGGTCGTACGGGGCGGGCACGTTCCACTCGGCTCCGACGAGACCGCCGACGACGGTCGGCGCCCCGCCGGGCCGGATGACCTGGGTGGCCTGGGCGGCGAGGAGGCCGACGCACATCCGGGCGGTCTCGTGCGCGGCGGGGCGGGCGGCCGGATCCTTGGCGAGGGCGTTCTCCACGATGCCGCGCAGTTCCGCGGGCAGGCCGGTCAGGTCGGGGTCGGCGGACATGACGCGGTAGGCGACCGCGTCCGGTGCGCCCGTGCCGAAGGGGGCGCGGCCGGTGGCGGCGTAGGCGACGAGCGTCCCCCAGGCGAACATGTCGCCAGCCGGCCCGACGGTGCCGGTGCGGTAGTGCTCGGGGCTGATCCAGCCGGGGGTGCCGGTCATGGCGCCGGTCCGGGTCACGGAGGTGCCGTCGGCGGCGTGGGCGATGCCGAAGTCCAGCACCCGGGGGCCGGTGGCGGTGAGGATGACGTTCTGCGGCTTCACGTCCCGGTGGACGACGCCCGCCGCGTGGACGGCCGCGAGGGCCTGGGCGGTACCGGCCGCGAAGGCGTACAACGTGCCCCCGGTGAGGGGGCCGTGGGCGGCGAGGTGCCGGTCGAGGGTGTCGCCCGAGGCGTACGCGGTGGCCAGCCACGGGGTGGCGGCATCGGGGTCGGCCGCGACGAGCGGTATGAGGCACGGGCCCTGGACGCGGGCGGAGAGCTGGACCTCGCGCCGGAAACGGGCCCGGAACTCGGGGTCCTCGGCCAGCGCGGTGTGGACGACCTTGACGGCGACGCGCTGCCCCGCCGGATCGAGGGCGGCGTGGACGGTGCCCATGCCGCCCGAGCCGAGACGGCCGATGACACGGTAGGGGCCGACCCGCTTGGGGTCGCCGGGGCGGGCCGGCCGAACCGGCCCACCGGAGCGGGCAGTGCTCACGGAGCGTCCGTTCCCCTTCCGCGGCCGAGGTGTGCCGGGGCTGGAGGCACCCCACCCGTCGGAAGGGTCCGGCAAGGCCCGGAGGGAGGATCGTACCGGTGGGCCGAGGGGCCCGTGCGCACCTCGTGCCAGGGCGCCCGTACGGCGTGCCCGGTGACGTTCGTGACCGTAGCGTGAGAGGGGGGCGGCCGCGGCTGTGGAGGGAGCGCCATGCGTCGACGCCGATATCCGCCGATCGGGGACCACGGGCTGATCGGGGACCTGCGGACGGCCGCGCTGGTCTCCTCCGAAGGGGTGCTCGACTGGTTCTGCGCCCCGCGCTTCGACTCTCCCAGCCTGTTCGCCTCCCTGCTCGACCACGACCGCGGCGGGTACTTCGCCATCGCGGCCGAGGGGCCGGACCCCGTCACCCGGCAGCTGTACCTGGCCGACACCGCCGTCCTCGTCACCCGGTTCATGACCGAGGACGGCGTCGGGGAGGTCGTCGACTTCATGCCCCTGGGGGAGGCCGAGGCGCCCGCCGACCGGCACCGGATCATCCGGATCATGCGCGTCACCCGGGGCGCGGTCCGGTTCGGGATCGAGTGCCGGCCCGCCTTCGACTACGGCCGCGCCGGACACGGCCTGGAGGTGGACGCGGACACCGCCCGCTTCACCGGGCCGGAGGTCTCGGCGTACCTCCAGGTCAGCGGCCCGGTACGGATCGCGGCAGACGGCGCGGCGGTACGGGGGGAGGCGGAGCTGGGGCAGGGCGGGCTCGCCGCGGCCGTGCTGACGGTATGCCACGACCCCGCCGCCGCACCGCCGGAGCCGATGACCGCGCCGGAACTGCGCCGCGCGTTCCTGGCCACGTACGACCACTGGCACCGCTGGCTGAGCCGCAGCCGCTACCGGGGCCGCTGGCAGCAGATGGTCAACCGGTCGGCGATCACCCTCAAGCTCATGACGTACGCACCCACCGGCGCCCCCGTGGCCGCCGTCACCATGGGCCTGCCCGAGCGGGTCGGCGGGGAGCGCAACTGGGACTACCGCTACACCTGGGTGCGCGACGCGTCGCTGTCGGTGAAGGCCCTGCTCGACCTGGGGCTGGAGGACGAGGCGGAGGCGTTCCGGCGCTGGCTGGGGGCCCGCGTCCACAAGGGCGGCACGGTGACCGGTGAACCGCTGCAGATCATGTACCGGGTCGACGGGGACCCGCACCTGGGCGAGGAGGTGCTGGACCACCTGGAGGGGTACCGGGGATCGGCACCCGTACGGCTCGGCAACGGCGCGGCCGGGCAGCTGCAGCTCGACATCTACGGCGAGGCCGTCTTCGCCCTCAGCCACGCCGCCGACCTGGCCCAGCTGGCCGGGTACGACGGCTGGCAGAACCTGAGCGGCCTCCTCGACTGGCTCGCCGGCTCCTGGGACCGCCCCGACGAGGGCATCTGGGAGACCCGCGGCGGCCGCCGGGACTTCACGTACAGCCGGCTGATGTGCTGGACCGCCTTCGACCGGGGCATCCGGCTGGCCGCCGAACTGGCCCGGCCCGCCGACGTGGCCGGCTGGACCGCCGCGCGGGACGCCGTCTTCCACCAGATCATGGAGCGCGGCTACAGCGACCGCCGCAAGGCGTTCGTCCAGCACTTCGACGGCGACGTGCTCGACGCCTCCCTGCTGCTGATGCCCACCGTCGGCTTCGTCTCCCCGAAGGACCGCCGCTGGCTGTCGACCCTCGACGCGATCGAGTCGGAGCTGGTCTCGGACAGCCTGGTGCACCGCTACGACCCGGGGGAGTCCCCGGACGGCCTGCGCGGCGACGAGGGCACGTTCTCCCTGTGCACCTTCCTGTACGTCGGCGCCCTCGCCCGCGCCGGCCGCCTCGACATGGCCCGCTACGCCTTCGACAAGATGCTCACGTACGCCAACCACGTCGGCCTGTTCGCCGAGGAGATCGGGCCGACCGGGGAGCAACTGGGCAACTTCCCCCAGGCGTTCACGCACCTGGCGCTGATCGCGGCGGCGCTCGCGCTGGACGAGGAACTGGACCGGAGCGGACGCTGAGCCGCATCCGCGCTCCGATCCGCTCACCGCCGGCCCGACTGGACCGACGGCGCCGCGGCGCCGCTGCTCCTGCCGCACGCCTGAGGCACCCTGTCGCGCAGTGCACCCGTTCCCCTACAGTGCGTGATGCCCGTACCGGTCGAAAAATACGTGGACCGGGCGGGCGCCCTTGCGGAACACTGCGGAACCTTGTCTGACGGTCCGACACAGCAGGGTTGGTACGGGAATGCCAGAATCATCCAAGAGTTCGCCGAGCAGGGGCTCGGTGTTCCTCGCCCTTCGTTACTACGGACGGGAGTTGGCCCGGCTGCGGCGGTGGACCGCCCCCGCGATGCTGCTCCCCGCGGTCGGCAACATCGGCATCAACTACGTGGCGCCGCTGGTCGTCGCGAAACTCGTCGGCCGGATCTCCGAGGGCGCCGTCACCCGGACGGGTGCGATGCTCCCGTACGTCGTCGGCTTCGCCTCGGTCCTGCTCCTCTCGGAGGCGATGTGGCGCCTCGGGCTGCACTGCCTCAACCGCGTCGACGCCCTCGGCGTCGAGCGGCTGTACGTCATCGGGCTGGACGAACTCTTCGCCAAGGACGCCGCGTTCTTCCACGACAACTTCGCCGGCTCGCTCACCAAACGCGTCCTGAGCTTCGCCTCCCGCTTCGAGGAGTTCGTCGACGCGCTGACCTTCAACATCGTGGGGCGGCTCGGACCGCTGCTGTTCGGGTCGGTGGTCCTCTGGCACTACGACCCGCTGCTCGTCGTCGGGCTCCTGACGATGATCGTGGTGACCGCGGTGATCGTGGTGCCCCTGATCCGCCGCCGCCAGGCGCTCGTCGACCAGCGGGAGGAGGCGATCGCCCGGGTGTCGGGCCACGTCGCCGACAGCCTGATGAACATGGACACGGTGAGGGCGTTCGCCGCCGAGGGGCGCGAGGCCGCCGAACACCGGTCACGGGTCGCGGAGTCCAGGCGGCTCATGCTCCGCTCCTGGGACTACGGCAACCTGCGCATCGACACCGTGGTCGCGCCCATGTCCGTACTGACCAACGCGCTCGGCCTGCTCCTCGCCGTCGCGCTCGCCGGGAACGGACACGGGGTGGAGGCGGTCGTCGTCGCCTTCACCTACTACGGCAACGCCACCCGCATCATGTTCGAGTTCAACCAGATCTACCGCCGCCTCGAAAGCTCGATGACGGAGGCCGCGCAGTTCACCGAACTGCTCCTCACCCCGCCGAAGGTACTCGACCCGGCCTCCCCGGAACCGCTCAGGAAACAGACCGCCGACGTGTGCTTCGAAGGGGTGCGCTTCACCCACGCGGGCGGATCGGAGCCGCTCTTCGAAGGCCTCGACCTGGCCGTCGCCGGCGGCTCGAAGATCGGACTCGTCGGCCGGTCCGGCGGCGGCAAGACCACACTCACCCGGCTGCTGCTGCGGATGACGGACATCGACGCCGGCCGGATCCTGATCGGCGGCCAGGACATCAGCCGCATGACCCAGGCCGACCTGCGGAGCCTGATCGCCTACGTGCCGCAGGACCCGGCCATGTTCCACCGCACCCTGCGCGAGAACATCGCCTTCGCCCGGCCGGACGCCACCGACGCCCAGATCCGCCGCGCGGCCGAGGCGGCACACGTCACGGAGTTCGCCGACGCCCTCCCGGACGGCTTCGACACCATGGTCGGCGAGCGCGGGGTGAAGCTCTCCGGCGGACAGCGCCAGCGGGTCGCCCTCGCCCGCGCCATCCTGCGCGACGCGCCCGTCCTGCTGCTCGACGAGGCCACCAGCGCCCTGGACTCGGAGAGCGAGATCCTCGTCCAGGACGCGCTGTGGCGGCTCATGGACGGCCGGACGGCCCTCGTGGTGGCGCACCGGCTGAGCACGGTCGCCACCATGGACCGGCTCGTCGTCCTCGACCGCGGACGGATCGTCGAGCAGGGCACGCACCGGGAGCTGCTCGCCGCCGAAGGCGCCTACGCGAAGCTGTGGCAGCACCAGTCGGGCGGATTCCTCGACGACGCCCCGGCGCGGGCGGACCTGCTCTAACGGGGGGAGGACGAGGGGGAGCCGCCCATCATGCGGAGCATGTCCCGACCGCCCGTCCGCAGGAAGCGGACCACGAAGGCGGCCGCCAGGCCCAGGAAGGCGATGTTGAGGAAGGTGGTGTAGTCCCAGCGGACGCCCTCCTCCGGGAGGCGGGCGCCGGCCTGGTCCGGGACCAGCCCGAGCCCGCCGAAGACGAACTCGACGGCGTACCCGGCCACCACCACGGCGACGTAGAAGGTCCCGAGCAGGAACAGGGTCATCCGGGGGCCGTAGTACTTCCGGTAGATGTTCAGGATCGGCAGGATCAGCAGGTCGGCGAAGACGAACGACACGACGCCGCCGAAGCTGATCCCGCCCTTCCACAGCACGACGGCCAGCGGCACGTTGCCGATCGAGCAGACGAACGAGGCGACCGCCACCAACGGGCCGATCACCGGCCCCCACAGCCGGGCGGCCAGCGGGTGCCCCTCGAAGAAGAAGGCCCGCCAGAAGGACTCCGGCACCCAGGCGGCGATGGCGCCGGCGATCAGCAGTCCGACGACCAGGTCCCGCAGGATCGCCGCCCACTCCATGACGAAGACGTGGCTCGTCGCGGTGAACCCCCGCCCCGACAGCAGCCGCCGGGCGAACGAACCCCCGCCGTCCACCGACATGTCCATCGCGGCATGGCCCTCCATGGCCCCCGCCACACCCCGCTCGGCCTGCGCCCGGGCCCGGGCCAGCAGTCCGTCGCGCAGGAACAGCCGGAAGAGCAGGGCCAGTACGAGGATCATGACCGGCCCGCCCGCGAACTCCGCGGCGGTGAACTGCCAGCCCATCAGCAGCGCCAGGATGATCCCCAGCTCGACGACGAGATTGGTCGACGCGATCTCGAAGGCCATGGCGGCGGTGAAGTGCGCGCCCTTCACGAACAGGGAGCGGGCCAGGGCCACGGCGGCGTACGAGCACGAGGACGAGGCCGCGCCCAGACCGGCGGCCACGGCCAGGGTGCGGGCGCGGTCGTCGCCCAGCAGGCTGACCACGGTGGACGTGCGGACCACCGCCTGCACCATCGCCGACAGGGCGAAGCCCAGGATCAGCGCCCAGGTGATCTCCCAGGTCATGGAACCGGCGATCGACAGCGCGTGCGCCACGGCGTGGATCATTCCCGAAGCTTCCCCCGGCCGTGCCGTCACCGGGGGCGCGACACGGCAGGCCGAAGGGGTGGGGGCGCCCCGGATCCGCCGGCCGGTCCGCGGATGCCGCGGGCCCGACCCCCGGCTCCGGCCCGCCGGTCAGGCCGGGGGCGCGGGGACCAGGGCGGCGACCAGGCGGGCGGTGGTCTCGCGGGGGTCCGGGCCCTCGGGGCCGCGTGTCATCAGCAGGTGGTGGACCGTACCGACGAGGGCCAGGGCCACCGCGCCGGAGTCCAGCCCGGCCGGGACCCGGCCCCGCGCGCGTTCCGCGTCCAGGTAGGCCCGTACCGAGTCCTCGATCGCAGTGAACCCAGGTGCCCCCGACCGCAGTGCCTCCCGCGTGTGCAGGGCGGAGGCCGGCCGGGTGAGGGCGAGGCCGACGACGCCCGGGTCCAGGGAGTCCAGCAGGGCGAGCGCCACCCCGGCGAGGTTGCCGGCCACCTCGCCCTGCCCGGCCCGCCCGGGGAGGGCCTGCGCCAGCCGCGCCGTCCGTGCGAACCGGTCCAGCACCAGCTCCGCCACGAACTCGTCCAGCCCGGCGAAATGCGTGTGCAGCACACCCTTGGCACAGTCGGCCTCGGCGGTGACCGCCCGGCTGGTGAGGGCGGCCGCGCCGTCACGGGCCACCACGCGTTCGGCGGCCGCGAACAGGCGCTCGCGCAGGTCCGGGATGGCTACTCCACGGGGTGACATCGGGGCGCTCCGGTTCAAGAGGTGATTGCGGGTATGGGCGTCTGCCCATACTGTAGCGCCAAGGTTTGGGCGTGCGCCCATTCCTGTGCCGAGACACCGGAGGAGACCGACATGCACGAGGACGGCCTGCACGACGACCTGCCCGAGACCGGTATCGCCAACACCGCCCAGGCGGAGGCGTGGAACGGCTACGACGGCACCCACTGGGCCACCCACCAGCAGCGCTGGGACGCCGTGAACGACGGGTTCAACGAGCCCCTGCTCGACGGGGCCGGGATCCGCCCCGGCGACCGCGTCCTCGACATCGGCTGCGGCGCGGGCCGGACGACCCGGCTCGCGGCGCGGCGGGCCGCCGGCGCGGGTACGGGCGGCATGGCGCAGGGGCTGGACCTGTCCGCCCCCCTGCTGGCCAGGGCCCGTGCCTCCGCCCTGGCCGAGGGCGTCGGCAACGTGGTCTTCACCCGGGGGGACGCCCAGGTGCACCCCTTCGAGCCGGCCTCCTTCACCCAGGCCATCAGCCGGTTCGGCGTGATGTTCTTCGCCGACCCCGAGGCCGCCTTCACCAACGTCGCCGGTGCCCTGCGCCCCGGCGGCCGTCTGGCCTTCGTCGCCCCGGCCGAGGCGGGGTCCAACGACTGGATGGGGGCCATCCGGGCCCTGGACGGGATCCTGCCCGTGGGGGAGTTCGCCGCCCCCGGCAGCCCGGGCATGTTCTCCCTGGCCGACCCCGGCCGCACCGGGGAGCTGCTCCGCACGGCCGGCTTCACCGCCGTCGCGGCCGAGCGGACCGAGGCGTACGGGGTGTGGGGGAGCGGCGCCGAGGACGCGGCCGACTTCCTGCTGGGCTCCGGGCCCGGCCACCACCTCCTCGCCCAGGTCGGCCCCGCGGCGCGGGCCGAGGCGCGCCGGGTGCTGACGGAGCACCTGCGTCCGTACGAGCGCGACGGCGCGGTCCGTCTGCTCGGCACGGCATGGCTCGTCACCGCGAACCGGGAGTAGGCGGGGTATGCATGCATAGGGCCCCGCGAGCGGGGCAGGTGCAGGGAAGCGCGCGGGAAGGGTGATGCCCGATGGTGATGCCGGGAACGGAAGACGAACGGTTCAGCGTCGCGGTACGGGCGGTGGACGGGACGGTCCTCCTCACGCTCGGCGGAGAGCTGGACCACGACACGGCCGAACCCCTGCGGCAGGCCCTCGCCGCCGCGGCCGCCGACGGCGGGCGGCTGGTGGTGGACATGGCCGGGCTGCGGTTCTGCGACTCCACCGGGCTGAACGCGCTGCTGCACGGAAGGATCGCCATCGAGGAGGCCGGCGGCTCCCTGGAGCTGGCCGGCCTGGGCGGGCCGGTCGCCCGCATGTTCCGCATCACCGGAGCCGACGCGGTCTTCCCCGTGTACGAGGACGTCACGCAGGCGCTGGGAGTCACACCCGGACGGTGAGGAGAGGGGCGCAGGACCATGGAACGGCGCAGGCCGGTCAACCGGAACTGGCTGCTGGTCCTCGACGGGCTCCCGGATCCCGTCTCGCGCAGCCGCGACTTCACCCGCCGGGCCCTCACGGCCTGGCACTGGCTGCCCGGCGGGACCCCGTCGGAGCGGCAGTCCGCGGAGGACGTCCTGCTGCTGGTGTCGGAGGTGGTGGCCAACGCCTGTCTGCACGGGGGAGGGCCCGGGGCGCTGGTCCTGGACTGTACGGAGGACCGGCTCCGCATCGAGGTGACGGACACCAACCCGGCCCCGCCCGTACCGGCGGGCTCCGCCGGTACCGGCCCGCGTTCCGGCCTTCGCTCCGGTTCCGGTTCCGGTTCCGGTGTGCGGCGAGGGGCGGGCCGGTCGGGGGATCCCGGGTGGCCGGGCGGGTTCGGGCTGCTGATCGTGGACCGGCTGGCCCGGAACTGGGGCTCACGCCCCGGAGCGGCCGGCAAGTGCGTCTGGCTGGAGGTGCCGTGCCCGCCCGAGGTCCGGTGCCCGCCCGAGGTCCGGTGCCCGCCCGCGACGCGGGCCCGGGCGGGGCTCAGCGGGGAGAGTTCAGCGCAGCGATGATCTCGGCGGTGGAGCTGACCCGGCCGAGGCGCGGGAAGATCTTGCCGAAGGTGTGGGCGTGCGAGTCGGCGTCCAGGTCGGCGGTGGCGTCCTCGGCGAACACCAGCCCGTAGCTGTGCTCCCAGGCCGTGCGGGCGGTGGACTCGACCCCGATGCTGGTCGAGATGCCGGCCAGCACGATGCGGTGGACCCCGCGCCGGCGCAGCTGGAGGTCCAGCTCGGTGCCGGTGAACGCACCCCAGTGGCGCTTGGTGACGGTGACGTCCCCGAGGGCCGCGAGTTCGGCCGGGATCTCGGAGAACGCCGCCGGCGGGGCGGTGGCGGGGCCGGGCCGGTCGACATCGGTGGTGGGGAGGTCCCCGCCGTCGGGCGACCAGGCGACGTTGACCAGGACGACCGGGAGCTTGTGGGCCCGGAAGGCCTCGGCGAGCGCGATGCCGTTGGCGAGGACCTCGCCGGAGGGGCGGGCGGTGGGCAGGGCGAGGATGCCCTGCTGGAGGTCGATCAGCACGAGGGCGGTGCCGGGGTCGAGGGTGAGGGGGGAGGACGTCATACCGGTCTCCTCTTGCGGTTGCTGCGGCGGTTGGTGACGAGCCCTCAGTCTGCCGCTCCCCGGCCGCCGACGGGCGGGGCGGGGCCTCGCGCCACACACGGATCGGTGACCCGGGGCTCTTCTGAGCCTTCGTCGCCTTCCCCGACCACAGCGAGCGGCACCCAGGGGTGCTGATGTACGCGGACGGCTTCGGCATCCGGCGTGCTGCGGGAGATGCCCGGAAGGCGAGCTGCTGGGCGTGCTGCTCGACCAGCCGCGGGTCTCCCGGCTCCAGCCGCTGCACCTGCCCGCGCCCGCCGCCCCCCGGCCGGCCGCAAGCCTTTCGGCCCGAAGCCGTCCAGACTTGACGAGATCGTCAGAAACGATCTTCATATGGCGACGGACGCGACATACTGACGCCTGTGAAGACCGAAGACGAAACCGTTCAGATCGGCACCGAAGGCTGTACGGGCCTGATCACCCTCAATCGTCCCGAGGCCCTCAACGCCCTCACCCGTCCCATGGTGCTGAGGATCGGAGAGGCGCTCACGGCCTGGGAGTACGACCCCGCCGTCCGGCAGGTCCTGATCCGCGGGGCCGGCGAGCGGGGCCTGTGTGCGGGCGGTGACATCCGGGCCATCCACGCCGACGCCAAGGCCGGCACCACCGCGTCCCTCGCCTTCTGGCGGGACGAGTACCGGCTGAACGCGCGCATCGCCCGCTACCCCAAGCCGTACGTGGCCCTCATGGACGGGATCGTCATGGGCGGCGGGGTCGGGCTGTCGGCCCACGGCGGCGTGCGGATCGTCACCGAACGCTCCCGGGTCGCCATGCCCGAGACCGGCATCGGCTTCGTCCCCGACGTCGGCGGCACCTACCTGCTCTCGCGCGCCCCCGGCGAACTCGGTACCCACCTGGCCCTGACCGGTACGGCGGTCGGCGCGGGCGACGCGATCCTGTGCGGGCTCGCCGACCGCTACCTCCCGTCGGACTGGCTGGACGAGTTCACCCGGGAGCTCGCCGGCGGCCCCGTGGCCGAGGTGCTGGAGAAGTTCCACGGCGCCACCCCTCCCGCGGCCCCGCTCGCCGCCGAGCGGGAGTGGATCGACCACTGCTACGCCGCCGACACCGTCGAGGAGATCCACCGGCGGCTGCTGGCCTCGGGCCTGCCGGCGGCGCGCGAGGCCTCGCAGACCCTGCACGCCAAGTCCCCGACCTCGCTGAAGGTCACCCTCGCCGCCCTGCGCCGGGCCCGCGGACTGGACTCGCTGGAACGGGTGCTGGAGCAGGAGTACCGGGTGTCCAGCGCCGCCCTGTCGGCCCCCGACCTCGTCGAGGGGATCCGCGCCCAGGTGATCGACAAGGACCGCCGTCCGCGCTGGTCGCCCGCCGCCCTCGTCCAGGTCCGTGCGGCGACCGTGGAACGCTTCTTCGCCCCGCTCGGCGACGGCGCCGAACTGACCTTCCCGTAGGGACGGTTCAGTCCCGGCCGAGCCGGGTCGCCAGGCCGTCGAGGACCCGCTGGAGTCCGTAGTCGAAGTTCTCCTCGCGCATGCGCGCCGGGTCCCGGCCCTGCCAGGCGGAGGCGTGGTCCTTCGTCAGCGGGTGGTCCTCCAGGGCCTGCTGCGAGGCCGGGACCAGGGACTCCAGCCACTCCGTCTCGCTGCGGCCGCTGCGGGCGAGGAGGGAGAGGTAGGAGGCCTCGCTGGTCGTCGCGCCGATGACGTAGGAGATGACGGCCTTCATCGCCAGGTCCGCCTCGGCCTTCGGGAACCCGGCCGCCAGGGCCATCGCCAGCATGCGCTCCGACATGCGCATCAGGTTCGGGCCCAGGTACGCCAGCCCGACCTGGCCGAGGACGGACGCCACCCACGGATGGCGCAGGACCATGCCGCGCAGGCTGTGCCCGCTGTGCGACAGGGCCTCGCGCCATCCGTCCGGGCCGGTGGTCTCGGGCAGTTCGAGCTCGCCGTAGACCTCGTCCACCACGAGTTCGATGAGCTCGTCCTTGTTGGCCACGTGCCGGTAGAGCGACGTGGCGGCGGTTCCCATCTCGGTGCCGAGCTTGCGCATGCTCAGCGCCTCGATGCCTTCGGCGTCCAGCAGCCGCACGGCCGCCGCGACGATCTGCTCCTGGCTCAGCGCGGGCTGCTCCTTCTGCCGGCGGGGCCGGGTCCAGACGGAGGGGACGGGCGCGGAAGTCTGCTGCTCTGATGAGGACATGCCCTCAGCCTACCGCGCTGCGCACACTGTACGCATCCTGCGTACAGCTGAATGGCGGATCCGTCGGAAAGTCGGCCCGGGCGTGCCCGGAACGCGCCCGCGACGGGCTGGGGCGGGGGTGTGGGCGGGCCTGCGGCCCGAGGGCGGAGGGGGTGCGCCCGGGGCCGCCGAACGCCCGGCACGCGACCGTACGCGGGTTCCGTGCGTGGCCTCTGACCTGGGCTTTTGTGTGCAATCTCGATACGATCAACCCCTCGGGAAGCCCTCGGGAAAGGGGAGTTCATGGACCGGAACATTCGCTCGGTGGAAGACGTGCTCAGCCTTCTGGACGGCCTGTTCGCGCCGGGCGCGGACCGCTGGACGGCCGCCGGCGCGGACTGGTGGGACGGCTTCTACGCCGACCGCTCCAAGCCGGTGCCGTTCTTCGTGGCCAAACCGGACGAGAACCTCGCCTCCTATCTCGACCGCGGCCTCGTCACCCCCGGCCGCGCCCTCGACCTGGGCTGCGGCCCGGGCCGCAACGCCCTCCACCTCGCCTCCCTGGGCTTCGAGGTGGACGCCGTCGACCTGTCCCCGACGGCCCTCGCCTGGGCCCGGGACCGCGCCCGGGACGCGGGCGCCGACATCCGCTTCCACCACGGCGACGCCTTCGCGCTCGCCGCCGCCGGTGAACTCGACGGCCCCTACGACCTGATCTACGACTCCGGCTGCTTCCACCACCTGCCGCCCCACCGCCGCGTCAGCTACCTCGCCCTCCTCGAACGGGCCCTCGCCCCCGGCGGCCACCTCGGCCTCACCTGCTTCGCGTCCGGCGCGATGGGCTCCGAGGTCCCCGACGCCGAGCACTACCGGCAGGGCAGTCTCGGCGGCGGCCTCGCCTACACCCCCGAGTCGCTGCGCTGGATCTTCTCCGGCCTGGAGGAGACCGAACTGCGCCGCATGCACGACGAACCGGACAGCTCCCCGCACTTCGGCGAGCCCTTCCTCTGGACGGCCCTCTTCCGCCGCGCACCCCTGGCCGGATAGGCGCTCTTTCCGGCGAGGCCGGCGCACGGCTGGATGGCGGGGGGAGCCCCGGAACACTGCTCCCCCCGGGCATCCCCCCGGTCCCCGATCCCAGGAAGGCACGGCCGATGAGCGCACCCGCCATGACCAGCTTCGGCGAGGTCTACCGACTCCCCGACCCGCGCGGGTACTTCACCCGCCTCCAGCCCTACGCCTACCAGACCCCGGCACACGCCCAGCCGGTCTTCCGCGCCCTGGCCGGAGAGCTCGCGCCCGGCCGGCGCACGGTCCTCGACGTGTGCTGCTCGTACGGCATCAACGCGGCCCTCCTCAACCACGACCTGACCCTCGACGAGCTGTACGCGCACTACACCTCGGAGCCCGCCGCCCGGCTGAGCACCGCCGAACTCATCCGGTACGACCGCGAGTTCTACGCCAAGCGGCGCCGCCCCGACGCCGTACGCGTGATCGGCACCGACGTCTCGCGGCCCGCGGTGGAGTACGCGGTGGCGGTCGGACTGCTCGACGAGGGGCACGACGAGGACCTGGAAACGGCCGAGCCGGCCCCCCGGCTGCGCGCCGCCGCCCCCGGCGTGGGCCTGATCACCATCACCGGCGGGACCAGCTTCCTCACCGGACGCACCTTCGGCCGGCTCCTCACC
The DNA here is from genome assembly GCF_040648015.1 of Streptomyces sp. NPDC029216. Classification (NCBI taxonomy): domain Bacteria; kingdom Bacillati; phylum Actinomycetota; class Actinomycetes; order Kitasatosporales; family Streptomycetaceae; genus Streptomyces; species Streptomyces sp. NPDC029216. The sequence continues at coordinate 21,407 of NZ_JBEZWL010000053.1, forward strand.
GCCATCGGCCGCCCGGTGCCGGTGGCCGCCTTCGTCCTGCGCACGCACGACTTCCGGGCCATCGCCGCCTGCCTGGAGTCGTACGGGCTGACCGTCGAACCCGCCGCGGACACCAACCCCCAGCGACGCTTCACCGACCCCCGCGAGCAGGCCGCCGCCGTCGCCGCCGTAACGGCCCTCGGCGAGGACCCGGAAGGCAAGGAAACGGCGGGATACTTCCACACCCGGCTCCACCTGGCCCGCCCGAAGACCGAAGGCCGGACCTGAGGCCCAGCGGGGCCACCCGCACGCGTCCGCCCCGGACTTGTCCAACCCGGCCACCAGGCCGCACTGTTGGCCGGGAATCGTCCGTACGGACCAGGAGAGACGGCTTGTCACCCGAGAACGCACCCGAGCGCGCCCACGTCATCGACCCCGCCGGCGGCTGCCCGCACGCCCTCAACGCCCGGCTGCGCGCCCGGGGACCCGTCGCCGAGGTGGTCCTCCCCGGCGGGATACCCGGCGCGGTCGTCCTCGGGCACGAGGCGCTGAAGGAGTTCCTCGCCCACCCCGACGTGGCCAAGGACGCCCGCCACTTCCCCGGCCTGCACGACGGCACCGTCCCCGCCGACTGGCCGCTGCGGGTCTTCGCCAACGCCCAGGGCATGCACACCGCCGACGGCGCCGACCACCGCCGCCTGCGCTCCCTCGTCGGCAACGCCTTCACCGCCCGCCAGGTGGAGCGGCTGCGCCCGCGCGTCGAAGAGCTGACCGACGAGCTCCTCGACGACCTCGCCCGGGCCGCCGAAGGCTCCGCCGACGGGGTCGCCGACCTGCGCACCCACTTCGCGCTGCCGCTCCCGATGGGGGTCATCTGCGAACTGCTCGGCGTGGACCCCGAGCACCGGGGACGCCTGCACCAGCTCTCCCACACCGTGATCATCTCCACCGACATCCCCCCGGCCGAGGTGATGGCCGCCGTACGGGAACTCGTCGAGCTGATCGCCACCATCGCCGCCGCCCGCCGCGCCGCCCCCGGCGAGGACCTCACCAGCGCCCTGATCGCCGCCCGCGACGGCGACGGCGACCGGCTCAGCGAGGCCGAACTCATCGGCACCATGCGGCTGATGCTCGTCGCCGGCCACGAGACCACCCTCAACCTGATCAGCAACGCCGTCCGCGCCCTGTGCACCCACCGCGACCAGCTCGCCCTGGTCATGGAGGGCAAGGCGACCTGGTCGGACGTGGTGGACGAGACCCTGCGCTGGGACGGGCCGGTCAGCTGGTTCCCCTTCCGCTACCCCACCCGCGACCTCACCCTCGACGGCACCCTGATCCCCCGGGGCACCCCCGTCCTCGCCGGCTACACCGCGGCCGGCCGCGACCAGGCCGTCCACGGCCCGGACGCCGACCGCTTCGACGTCACCCGCCCCGGCGCCGCCCGCAACCTCTCCTTCGGGCACGGAGCGCACTACTGCGTCGGCGCCCCGCTCGCCCGGCTGGAGGCCACCATCGCCCTGGAGCGGCTCTTCACCCGCTTCCCCGGACTCGACCTCGCCGTGCCCGAGCCCGGACTCCCGCACCAGCGCAGCTTCATCGGCAACAGCGTCGAGGCGCTCCCCGTCCGGCTCGGCACGGTGTGACGGCCCGCCCACCGGGGGCCACGACGGCTACGACGGGGCGACGGGCGCGGAGAGCTCCGAGCTCAGCCAGCCCAGCGCGTCCGGGTACATCCCGGTCCACGTCTGGAAGTTGTGGCCCCCGGCCGGGCGGACGAGCGTCTTCACCCGGACCCCGCTGCCCTGCGCCGCCCGGCTGAACGCCGCCAGCTGCCGGGGCGGGCTGTCCTTGTCCTGGGCCGACGTGGCCAGGAACAGCCCGACGTCCTCGCCCTTCGCCTGCCCTACCAGCCACATCGGGCTGTTGTGCTCCCGCAGCACCGGATCGGGCAGCACCTCCGGGTCCCCGGTCAGCGGATCCGGGTCCAGGGCCGCGCCCGCGCGGAACGCCTTCGGGTACTGCAACGGCAGCTTCACCGCGCAGAACGCCCCCGTCGACACGCCCATCAGCCCCCACCCCTTCGGCTCGGGCAGGGTACGGAAGTTCTTCTGCACCAGGTCGGGGACGTCCCGCGCGAGCCAGGTGGCGATCTTGCGCTGAGGGGTGTCGGTGCAGTCGGTGTTCACCCCTCCGGGGTACAGCTCCGGGATGACCAGGATGAAGGGGTGCGCGGCCCCCAGCCGCACCAGCTGCTCCAGCGCGTCCGGCATCGACCCCAGGTCGAGCCAGGAGCGCGGGGTGCCCGGATACCCGTGCAGCAGCGTCAGCACCGGGAAGCGGGTCTTCTGCGCGCCCGGGGCGTCGTACTCGGGCGGCGTCCACACGACCACCTGGCCGGCGAGCTTCGAATGGCTGCCCCGGAAGTACGTGCTGCGCGTGCCGTTCTCCCCCGGGGTGAAGCGGGCGCGGCCCACCGGTGGGCCGGTCATCGCGGAGGCGTCCTGGCCGGCGTCGGGGCCCAGCAGGTCGTCCCAGGAGGCGTAGAGCCCGTACCCGTCGTTGATCCAGGCGGCCACCACCCCGATGGCCGTCAGCTGGCACAGCCCGATCATCAGCACCCGGGCCGCCCAGCGCACCACGCCGGGGCCGGGCACGCGGTTCCACAGCAGCAGGGCCAGCAGCATGGCCAGTGCGGTGACGGCGACCAGCGTGACGAGGAACGACGTGCTGGTCAGCTCCACGGCCTCGGCTCCTGACGTATGCCCCGGTATCCCCCCACAATGTACGGTCCCGGAACGGCTACGCGCGGACGCTCACCGTGACGGAGTGCCAGCCCGTCGCCCCGTCGGGCAGGGTGCCCCGGCGCTCCTGCGGCTGTACGTCCCCGCGCCCGTCGGTGGCGCGGACCTCCAGGGTGTGCTCCCCGGGCGCCGCCTCCCACGGCCACACCCACTGCCGCCAGGTGTCGACGCCGTCCGGGTCGCCGAGCCGGGCCTCCTGCCACGGGCCGCCGTCCGCCCGCACCTCCACCCGCACGATCCCCCGGTGCTGGGCCCACGCCACCCCGGCCACCGCCACCCGTCCCGCGGCGAGCTTCGCGAAGGGGCGCGGGGCGTCGATCCGCGACTGCGTCTTGACGGGGGCCTGCTGCGCCCAGGAGCGGCGCACCCAGTACGCGTCGTACGCGGAGAAGGTGGTCAGCCGCAGCTCGGTCAGCCACTTGCAGGCGGACACGTACCCGTACAGGCCCGGTACGACCATCCGGACCGGGAAGCCGTGCGCGAAGGGGAGGGGCTCGCCGTTCATCCCGACGGCCAGCAGTGCGTCCCGGCCGTCCATCACGGTTTCGACGGGCGTGCCGATCGTCATCCCGTCCACCGAGCGCGCCACCAGCTGGTCGGCCGGGCCGCCCCGGGAGGGCGGCCGCACCCCGGCCTCGCGCAGCAGGTCCGCGAGGCGTACGCCGAGCCAGCGGGCGTTGCCCACGTACGGGCCGCCGACCTCGTTGGACACGCAGCACAGGGTGATGTCGCGCTCGGCCAGCGGCCGGGCGAGCAGGTCCGGCAGGCTCAGGGTGAGGGGGCGGGAGACCCCTTCGCCGTGGATGCGCAGCCGCCAGGTGCCGGCGTCGACGCGGGGTACGACGAGGGCGGTGTCCACCCGGTAGAAGTCCGGGGCCGGGGTGAGGAACGGGCCGACGCCCGGCACCCGCAGGTCCGCCCCCGCGGGCACCGGCGGCGCGGGTGCGGCCGGGGGCGGCAGGACCAGGTCCGCCCGGGAGGCGGTGGCCCCGGCCGAGCCGTGGGCGCCGAGGCGCCGCCCGGCGTATCCGGCGACCGCCGAGGCGGCGAGGGTGGCCGCGAGGAGGCGGCCGAAGCCGCGCCGGTCCATCGGCCAGGTCCCGCCGGGCCGGCCAGGCGCCGGGCGGGGCCTGCGGACGGCCGTGGCCAGCAGGTACAGCGCCCCGGCGGCCACCGCCCCGCCGGCCAGGGAGGGCAGGGCGTCCCGCCACCCGGCCCCGGGCCGGGACAGCGCGGCCGCCGCCCCGAGCACCCCCACCGCGGCCGCGAGCGCGCAGCCGGAGCGCAGGTGCCGGACGGCGAGGATCCCGGCGCAGGCGGCGAGCACGGCCAGGAGGGCGACGGTCCCGAGGGCGAGCACCAGCTTGTCGGAGGTGCCGAAGGAGCGGATGGCCCACTCCTTGACGGCCGCGGGCGTACGGTCCACCACGGCCCCGCCGACCGCGGTGAGCGGGGCGGCCTCGGGCCGTACGAACGCCGCCGCGAGCTCGGCCGCCGCCAGGCCGGCGAACGCGGCGACCACTCCACCGACGGCCCCGGCCACGGCGCGGCGGCGCGCGGGCTCCGCTTGCACAGCTGCCACGACCTCACCTCCAGGCGACCGCCCGGGTCCCTGCCGCCAACATAGCCCCGGCTACGTATGCGCCGCTGCGCGGAGCCGTCTCCCCGGCGGGTGGGGGACCCAGCCCCGCGCAGCGGGTCAGGCGGCCGGCGTGCCCGGGGGTTCCGGCGCGGGCCCGCGGCCGCCACCGTCCGCCGCCGGGGCGGTCCGTTCGGCGGCCGGGCAGCCCACCGCGGAGGGTCTCCGCTTGCGGAGTTCCACCACGCCGTCGGTGATCCCGGCGGCAGGGGTCCGGCTCCGGTCCTGGGTGTTCTCGTACATGGCGGGTGCACTCCTGTCGGCTCTCGTGGCCCGTGGGCGCCGGAAAGGGGCGGCCGCCGGATCGTTCCGGCTGCCGCCCCTCGGCCATTCCGGGCCAGTGAACCCAGCGCCCGTGCCGGGCGGGGCCGCCCGCGAGACGATTCCCCCGGAAGAGTGATCCCCCGGAAGGCCCGGCCCGGCGCCCCCTCACACCGGCAGGGACCACGCCTGGTCGGCCCGGTGGTCACCGCAGTCGGCCAGTCGCAGCCGTTCGGCCGGGGCGTCCGCGGTCGCGGGGGCCGCCGGGGCCGTCAGGCACAGGCCGCCCGCCTCCTCCACCAGGGACCCGTCCCGCCGGTGGCGCCAGCTCTGCCCGGCCCGGCGTCCCGGCGCGCAGTCGGCCAGCTCCACCAGGCCGCCCGGGCCCGCGGTGAGGCACGCGCCGGCCAGCCTCAGCCGGCCGCCGCCGCCCAGGGTCCAGCGCTGGTCGGCCCCGGCGGTGCAGCCGGCCAGGACGACCGCTCCGGCGCCGGTCGTGTTGGCCCCGTCCGCGCACTTCGCCCCGAGGCCGTTGACCTGCCCGGTGGGCACGGCCTCGGCGCAGCCACGGGGGCTGAGCCGCCACACCGCCGTGTCGTGCGCGCCGACCCGGCCCGTCAGCGCGTCGCCGGTCTCCGTACGCTTCCCGCTCCACAGGTCCTCGGCGTCCACCACGCAGGGCGCGGGCAGCCCGACGTCGGCCAGCGGTACGGAGACGTCGCGGTCGGCGCCGGAACGGTTGAGCACCGCCACGGCCCGGTCCCCGTTCGCCAGCGGCCGGACCAGCACCTCGAAGGTGGCGTTGGAGGAGACGACCGCGCCCTGACGGCCCAGCGGGTTCTGGTCCAGGGCGATCAGCCGGGTGTTCCCGAGGGCGGCGAGCCCGCCCGGGCTGAGCGCGGATACATCGGAGGACAGGATGAAGGGGGCCGCCATCATCGCCCACAGCCCCACCTGGCTGCGGCTCTCGGCGTCCGTCAGCCCGGGCGCCCCCGCGATCAGGAAGTCGGGGTCGTTCCAGTTGCCGGGGGCCGCGTACCGGCCGAGCCAGCGGTTGTAGCCGTAGTTCCCCAGCACCGAACCCCAGCGCGAGGTCTGCGGGGCGGACGGCTTGTACACCTTGATGTCCTTGCCCTCGCGCCACAACTGGCCCGTCTCACCGACCCAGTCGAGGACCTTGTGCCAGTCGGAGCCGCCCCACTCGCCCTGCTGGAAGTAGGCGGGGGCGGAGGCGGAGAGCACCATCGCGCGCCCGCTGTCGCGCAGCGCCCGGGCCACGGAGCCGTAGGCGTCCCGGTAGGCCTGCTCCCTCGTCTTCCCGGGCGGCACCCACAGGTTGCAGCCGTCCATCTTCACGTAGTCCACCTGCCACGACGCGAACAGCCGGGCGTCCCGGGCGTAGTGGTCCGCGCCGCCGCCCTCGGGGGAGCCGCTGCCGGGGTAGCGCTCGCAAGTGAGGGAGCCGGCGTCCTCGTAGATCCCGAACTTCAGCCCCTTGGCGTGCAGATGGTCGCCGAGCCAGGCCATGCCGTGCGGGAACTTCACCGGGTCGGCGACCAGGTCCCCCCGCGCGTCACGCTCCTTGAGCATCCAGCAGTCGTCCACCGTGACGGTGTCGTACCCCTTGGCGGCCAGGCCGCTGGAGACGAGCGCCTCGGCGTTGGCGACCACCTTCGCCTCGTCGACGTCGCACATGTAGTGCGCCCAGTTGTTCCAGCCCATGGGCGGGGTGAGGGCGAGCGGGGTGTCCGAGGTCGCGGTCGGCTCCGCCGTCGCGGGGGCGGGACAGAGCGCGAGGGCGAGCAGGGCGGCCGCGGTGAGACAGGGGAGTGAGGCGCGCAGGCGAGGCGGCACGGGGTCTCCTTGGCGTGGTGCGTACCGACAGTGATCGTGCCTCAGTGCAGCGGTACGACTACCCGCTGTCAACACGGGTCGGTGGTTCCGGGCCGACGACCAGCAATATGGCCGTAGGGATACGCTGTATGTGACGCTGGCTGATACGGTGTATCTCATGCCCAGACGATCCGATGCCCTGGACCGCGCGACCCCCGAGGCCATCGCCGTCGCCGCCCTGCGCATCCTCGACGAGGAGGGGCCGGGGGCCCTCAGCTTCCGCGCCCTCGCCGAGCGGCTCGACGTCTCCCACGCCACCGTCCAGCGCCGCTGCACCGACATCGCGGGCCTGATGGACCTGTGCACCGAGCACCTCGCCGCCCGCCTCCCCGTCATCCCCGTCGGCACCGACTGGGCCGAGGCCACCGAACTGCGGTTCGGCGCCCTCTACCGGCTGCTCACCGCCCACCCCGGACTGCTCCTGCTGCGCGGCGGACGGCCCTGGCTGGGCCGCCAGCTGCTGGCCCGCCTCGCCGAACCCGCCCTCGCCGACAGCATCGCCGCCGGAATGAGCCCCGCCGAGGCGATGACCGCCTACCGCCGGATGTACCTCCTGACCCTGGGCAGCGCCGCCTTCGTCGACCACCGCGACCCCGCCGCGGCCACCGCCGCCTCCCGGGCCGCGCTCGCCGCACTCGACCCGGCCGAGTTCCCGGTGCTCGGCGGCGCCCCGGCCGAACTGCTGCCCCCGCTGACCGACCACGAGGTGTACTACGGCGCCCTGCGCCAGCTCATCGCGGCCGCCCGGCCCGCCTCCTGAGCCCTCGGGACCCCGCAGACCAGACCAACGAGAGAGGCAGCCCGCCATGGAACAGCAGCTCGACTACGCCGCCGTCCGCGCCGCCGCGGCCCGCACGGCCGGGGTGATCCGGCCCGTCGCCGTCGCGCCCGCCGCCGAGGGCCTGTGGTTCGCCCTGGAGCACCTCCAGCACACCGGCTCCTTCAAGGCCCGCGGCGCCCACAACTTCCTCGCCGCCCACCGCGAGGCCGGCGCCCTCCCGGAGGCCGGGGTCACCATCGCCTCCGGCGGCAACGCCGGCCTCGCCTGCGCCTGGGCGGCCCGGGCGCAGGGCGTCCCCGCCACCGTCTTCCTCCCCGTCACCGCCCCCCGCGTCAAGGTGGACCGGCTGCGCGGCTACGGCGCCGACGTACGGCTCGTCGGTGACCGCTACGCCGACGCCCTCGAAGCCTGCCACCGGTTCGCGGCGGACAGCGGGGCCCTCGGCAGCCACGCCTACGACCACCCGCTCATCGCGGCGGGCGCCGGAACCCTGCTCGACGAGGTCCGGGCCGCGCTGCCCGGCCTGGACACCGTGGTCGTCGCGGTCGGCGGCGGCGGGCTGTTCGCCGGCGTCGCCGCCGCCGCGCGGGCGCACGGCGTACGGGTGGTCGCGGCCGAACCGGAGCACTGCCGGGCCCTGAACGCCGCCCTGGAGGCGGGCCGCCCCGTCGACGTCCCCGTGGACTCCGTGGCCGCCGACTCCCTCGGCGCCACCCGGGTCTCCGCCGACGCCCTGGACGCCGCCCGGCACGAGGACGTCCTGTCCGTCCTCGTCCCGGACGAGGGCATCACCGCCGCCCGCCGCGCCCTCTGGGAGGAGCACCGGCTCGTCGTCGAGGCCGCGGCCGCGACCGCCCTGGCGGCCGTACGCACCGCCCCGGAGCCGCTGGGCAAGCGGGTCGCCGTCGTCCTCTGCGGGGCCAACACCGACCCCTCGGACCTCTGACCCCGCAGACCCGAGCCGCCTCCTACCCGGCCCGGCCGTCGAGCTCCGCGGCCGAGCGGGCCAGGCCCTCGGCCGCCCGGGTGCAGCGCAGCGCGAGTTCGTCGACCCGGGCGCGGAAGGCGTCGGCCTGCGGGCCCTTCCAGTCCAGGGCCTCGCAGGCGCCGCGCAGCCGCTCCGCCCGCTCGCGCAGCACGGCCGCGTGGGAGCGCAGCCCCTCGGCGGGACCGCGCGGCCGGGCCTGCGCCCCGTACGGCTGCCCGCTCACGCCTGCCCCTTCCACGGGGCGAACGCGTTGGTCACCCCGGCCAGGTGCGGCGCCAGCTCCGGGTGGTGCCGCAGCAGTACCGTCACCATCGAGTTCTCGTCCACCCAGCGCAGCCCTTCGGGCGTGTACACCTCCGGCCGGTAGTCGGTCGTGAAGAAGCGGTCGCTCTTCAGCCGGCGGGTGGCCATCAGCACGAAGATCCTGAAGAGGGTGTCGCTGAACCCGAAGCCCGCCGGGCGCGGTTCGGCGAGGTTGCCGACCAGCGTGTCCACCCGGTCGAGCCGGCCGTCGTACAGCTCCCGCAGCAGCGGGGTGTCGCCCGGGTGGCCGCCGGTGAGCTCCTCGAACGACGTGACCGGGCGCTTGCGGAGCATCCTGCGGTAGGCGTTGTAGCGGGGGATGCCGCGCTCCCGGTCGCGCAGGACGTCCACGGTCCCCAGGTCGACGTGCTCGCCGGACAGCCGGGCGAAGTTGCGCAGCGCGTCCGGGTGGTTGTGCAGGACCAGGGCCCCGGGATGTGAGACGCCGAAGGTGTACAGCAGGTCGCTCATCCCGAACTCGTCCACCGACGTACGGGTGGTGGCGCCCTGCATGTCGTCGAAGCCGATGACCTTGCGGACGGCGCCGCCACGGTGCTCGCGGACCGTGATCTCGTCGGGGACCAGCGGGTGCAGCCGGTACGCCGACACGAACTCCTCCGTCATGGAGAACGGCGCCGCGTGGTGGTCGGTGGCGGAGCCGAGGGTCCCGCTGAGGGCCTCGCCGCCGATCCGCCCGAAGGTCTTCGTGACCCAACGGGGCAGCAGCCCGTACCAGTTGGCGCGCATCGCGTGGTGCAGCACGGGGTGGTCGAGGATGCCAGGGGTCCACTCCACCGTGTGGATCTTCGCCATCAGTGCGGTGTTGACCAGCCGCGCGGTGTGGAAGAGCCGCTCGTCGTCCCAGGTGGGGTGGTGGGAGCGGATCAGGTCGCAGATCGCGTTGTGCTCCTTGGAGAACAGCGTGTGCAGCAGCGACAGGCCGCTCCAGTAGTCGCTGTTCATCCCGGTGGCGTCGAGGCACTCCATCCCGGGTCGCGGATCCCGGGGCAGCCGGCCGTCCCGCAGGATCAGGTGCCCGTGCTCCCCGGTGCGCAGGGAGCGGCAGCGGGCCTCGTCCGACCCGTAGATCTGCGAGCCGTCCCACCAGTGGGTGACCGTGTTCTCGTACGTCGGCGGGACGTCGGGGGTGGTGTGCGCGACCGGGTCGGGACGGGTGCGGTTGACCCGCATCGGGCAGGTGCCGCCCCGCTCGGCCCAGTCGTCGTCGGCGGCGAGCGGGACGGTGAAGGGCTCGGCCTCCTCGTTGTCCCCGTGGTTGGCCCAGCCGTGGTTCTGGAACTGGATCCAGGCGGCGGCCAGCAGGTTGAGGGTGGGCGCCGGGACGAACCCGCGCCGCGCCAGCAGCTGCCGGCTGACCTCGCGCGGGCTCGGCGTCATCAGGGCCTCGTCCTCGTCCGGACGGGCCATGTCCAGCGGGGCGTTGCGGTCCAGGCGGGTGCCGGCCCGGCCCATGTCCACGTCGTACGGGTCGTAGCCCGACCCGTCGTACGAGCGGTACGGCGCCAGGCGCGGGGTGGGGCGCCGGTCGCGCTCGCCGCCCGCGCCGAAGGTGTCGTACAGGTTGTGGCGGCGCAGGTCCTCGCGGATCACGGCCAGGTTCATCAGGCCCAGCGGGCCCGGCAGTTCGTACCACTCGCGGGTCCGGTTGATCCGGGCGAAGGCCGCCGACTCCAGCCGCTCCAGGAGTCCGGGCGGCCCGTACGGCTGGGGGGCCGCCGTCGGCGGGGCGCTGCGGCCCGCCTGTCCGGGCAGCCGCCCGGCGGCCTCCGGGGCCGCCTGCGGGGTGGTGTCGGTGGTGTCGGTCATACGGGGTCCTCAGCGGTCGTGGAGGGTGAACAGGTGCGTACCGGTGACCCGGCCGCGGAAGGCGGCGAGTTCGGAGTCGACGTGGGTCCGGGCGTGGGGGACGTCGTGTTCCAGGTTGTGCGCGTAGCGCTCGGCGGCGTGGCACAGCGGGAAGGCGTGGGTGTCGTCCTTCCAGGTGAACTCGGTGAACTCCGCGGGGAGCGCGTAGGCCGACACCGAGGAGCGGCCCTCCAGGCTGGGCACGATGTCGTGCTCGTTGACGAGCGAGACCACCCGGGTGCGCGGGTCGGCGGCCCGCTTGTGGTCGATGGGCGAACCGACGGCGACCACGTGCGTGACCGTGTACAGGGCGTTGAAGTCCGGGTTCGCCGCCAGGTTCATCGCGGTGAGCCCGCCCTGGCTGTGGCCGACCAGCGCCACCTCCGAACCGGACGGCACGAGCCGGTTCAGCGCCCTGCGCACCGCCCGGGTGTAGGCGGTGTCGGTGGAGCCCATCGCGTTGCAGCTGCCGACCATGTCCTGGGGGCTCTCCTGGTTGAACCTCGCTCCCATGCCCGCCAGTTGCACCACGAAGCGGCGCCGCTCGTCCGGACCGGACACCTGTTGGACGAGGAGCAGGCCGCGGGTGCCGAGGTGGCCGATGTTGCGGACGTAGCCGACGATCGTCCCCGAGGTGTCGATCCGCTCCAGCAGTTCGGCCGAGGGGGTGTGCGGCTCGGCGCGGCCGCGGCCCCGGTCCATGAAGGCCCAGAACGCGGCGTTGAAGCCGAGGAAGAAGTCCGAGGTCAGCGCCCGGTTGGTGGCGATCTGCCAGCCGGCGGTGTCGTTGAAGGGGTTCTCGTCGGTCAGCGCGTTCCAGGCCATGATGTCGGCGAAGGACGGCGCCAGGAGCGCCAGCGCGTACTCGGCGCCCTTCTCGGTCAGCAGCCCCTTGAACACCCGGACCGCCTCGGCCTGCCGGTCCTCGTCGATGGCGCGCAGCACCCGCGAGGTGGTCGGGTTGGCCAGCAGCTCCGGGTGGCGTACGGCGGCCGCCCGGATCCGCGCCTTGAGCCCGGCGACGGCGAGGCTGACCGCCAGGCTCTCCCGGCTGGTGAGCACCCCCGCCAGCCAGACGGCGCCCGCGAGCGGGGTGCGCCCGTGCGGGGCCCAGCCGAAGCCGCGGGGGTCCAGGAGGGTCTTCAGCAGGCCGCGCTGGGCGGCGCGGGCCCGCCGCGGGCCGGCCGCCGCCAGGGGCAGCCGGGGGCCGAGCGCGAGGCGGGAGGCGTAGCGGGCGGCCTCGCGCACGGCGTCGGCGGCCCCGGCCAGTTCGCGGCAGACGTGGTGCAGGGAGTCGATGTCCGGCTGGGTGACGGACGCGGCGGCGCCGGGCACGGCTTCGGGCACGGGGAGCTCCTCTCTGTGGGGGTGCACGGCGCCCTAGGGGCGGCCGAGGCGGAGCCGGATGCCGGCCGTGTCGACGATGCCGGGCAGCGGACGGCCCGTGTCGAGGGCCGGGCGGGCTCCGGTGAGCCGGTTGCCGCGCAGCACCTCGGCGCAGACCAGGGAGGACAGCAGCAGCCCGAGCAGGTCGCCCGGGCAGCGGCCGGCGCCCTGGCTGAAGGGGGCCATCCGGGTGTCCTGGTCGGCTCCCGGGGCCAGCCAGCGGGCCGGTGCGAAGAGGTGCCCGCCGGGCACCCGCTCGGGGTCGCGCTGGTGGAAGCCGATGGGGACCAGGACGGTGGTCCCGGCCGGGTAGCGCACCCCGCGCCATTCGGTCTCGGCGCGGGTGACCCGTACGAGGTCGGGCACGATCGGGTAGAGCCGTACCGACTCCTGCACGCAGGCCCGCAGCCGGGGCAGGCCCCTTGTCCCGGCGACGGCCTCCGCGCGTGCCTCGGCCTGCTCGGCGGGGTGGGCGGCCAGCAGGAGCAGGGTGCGGGCGATGGCGGTCGCGCAGACGTCGGTGGCCAGCAGCCAGTGGGGAATCTGGCCCAGGGGGTCGGTGCCCTCGGGGGAGGGGGCGCTCAGGGCGCGGGCGACCAGGGTGTGCGGGGCGGCGCCGGCGGCGTAACGGGCGAGCCGGGCCTCGACCCGGCCGTAGAGGGCCCGGTTGGCCTGGGGACGGCTCCTGCCCATCCAGTTGGCCTGGCCGAGCAAGGTCATGAGCCAGGACCAGAGCTCCTCGTCCTCGGCCGCGGCGTCCCCGAGGGCGACCCGGCGGGCGATCCGGGCGACGGCGGCGCGCAGCCGGGGGAAGTCGAGGATGGTGCCGGCGGTCAGCGGGCGGCACTCCTCCTCGACGATCCCCTGGTATTCCGCACAGGCGGGGTGCAGGGGCTGACCGGCGGCGAGGGCGCGGTCGTTGACCTCGCGGCGGTCCTCGCGCAGCCGGCCGTGCGAGCAGAGCACACCGGTGGGTTCGAAGACGCCGAGGCTGTCGGCCTTGTCCTTGGCGTCCATGGCCAGGACGTCCATGGGCTCGGCGAAGAACCGCGCGATGTCCTCCTCGTCGAACAGGACGAGCATCTCCCCGGACAGGGCGCGCACCATGACGGGCGCCCCGCGGTGCCGGGTCTTCATCGCCCGCAGTGTGGCGCTCGACCAACCCGGCTGGTTCACCCGGGAGTACAGGGCCACCACCCCGGGCCGCGGGCTGGCCACGCCGCGTACGAAGACGGGCAGGGTGTGGGTGGCCATGAAGCGGACGGTCTCCGCCAGGCCGGCCCGGACCGGCCCGTGCGGTGGCGTCCCGGGGCGGGTGGCCTCCCGGGTCTCGGTGGAGTGCGTCATGCCGAGATCACCTTGCCGGGGTTGAGGAGGTTCTTCGGGTCGAACAGCCGCTTGAGGCCGCGCTGGAGCTCCAGGGAGACGGGGCCCAGCTCGCGCTCCAGCCACTCCCGCTTCAGGGTGCCGATGCCGTGTTCCCCGGTGGTGGTGCCGCCCAGGGCGAGGCCGGCCGCCATGATGTCGTCGTAGGCGGCCCGGGCGCGGTCCAGCTCGTCCGGGTCGGATGCGTCGAAGACGACCGTGGGGTGCAGGTTGCCGTCCCCGGCGTGGCCCAGGGTGAAGATCTGCAGCCGGTGGTGGTCGGCGATGCCCTCGATCAGGCCGACCAGCTTGGGGAGTTCGGTCCGGGGCACCGCCACGTCCTCGATGAAGGCGGTGAGCCCGCCGCCCCGGGAGGCCATGTACGCGCCGAGCGCGGGACTGACCAGGCGGCGTGCCTCGATGATCTCGCGGGCCTCCTCCGCGGTGGCGGAGGTGGCCACGTGGTCCGCGCCGGCCTCCTTGCACAGGAGTTCCACGGCGGTCAGCTCGGCGCAGGGGTCGGCGCCGTCGCTCTCGACGATCAGGGTGGCGGCGCTGCCGGCGTGCATCAGCGGGTGCGCCCCCAGGTCCACGACGGCCTGGGTGGTGGCCCGGTCGAGGAGTTCCAGCGCGGAGGGGGTGTGCCCGGCGGCGATGATCGCGGCGACGGCGTCCCCGGCGGCGGTCAGGGTGGGGAACTGGGCGAGCAGGGACAGCGCCGGGGGCCGCGCGGGCCGCAGGGCGAGGGTGGCGCCGACGACCACCGCGAGGGTGCCCTCCGAGCCGACGACCAGCCGCGTCAGGTCGTAGCCGGCGACGCCCTTGGCGGTGTCCCGGCCGGTGCGCATCCGCCGCCCGTCGGGGAGTACGAGGTCCAGCCCGAGGACGTAGTCGGCCGTGACCCCGTACTTCACGCAGCAGATGCCGCCCGCGCCGGTGGCGATGTTCCCGCCGATGGTGCAGGTCTCCCAGGAGGCCGGGTCCGGCGGGTACGTCAGCCCGTGCTCGGCGACGGCCGCGGCCAGCCGGCGCGTGGTCACCCCGGGCTCGCAGCGCACCAGGCGGTTGGCGGGGTCGACCGACAGGATCCGGTCCATGGCGGTGGTGGACAGGACCACGCAGCCGTCGACGGCGTTGGCGGCGCCCGCCAGTCCGGTGCGGGCGCCCTGCGGGACGACGGGGACGTCCAGCTCGTAGGCGGTCCGCATGATGTGTTCGACCTGCTCGGCGGTGCGGGGGACGGCGACCACGGCGGGGGTTCCGCACTCGGAGAAGGGCGCGGTGTCCCGGGAGTGCGCGGCGAGGTCCGCCGGGTCGGTGAGCAGGACGTCGGCGGGGAGCGCGGAGCGGAGCCTGGCGAGCAGGAGGGGGGTGTCGTGGGTGACGGACATGCCGGCCTTCCGGGACGGTGCGGTGGAGCGGACGGTGCGGGGGGGCTACAGGGTGGGGAGCTCGGTGGTGACGGGTACGTCGATGAGCACTGGGCCGTCCTGCTGGAGGGCCGACTCCCGTACGAGCTTGGCCAGTTCGGCGCAGCCGGACGCCTGGTGGGCGCGCACCCCGTAGCCGGTGGCGATGGCGGTGATGTCCAGGCCGGGGATGTCGAGCCCGGGCGCGCCCTGGGCCCGTTCCACCTGCGCGAACCACTGGAGGATCGCGTAGCGCTGGTTGCTCAGGACCACGAAGGTGACCGGGATCTTGTAGGCGGCGGCGGTCCACAGGGCCTGGACGGCGTAGTGCGTGGAGCCGTCGCCGATGACGCAGACCACGGGCCGGTCCGGGGCCCCGAGCTGGGCGCCGACGGCCGCGGCGAGCCCGAAGCCGAGGCCGCCGCCCGCGGTGAAGAGGAAGGAGCCGGGGTCGTCGATCCGGGTGGCGTCGTGGAACTGGCCCAGGTTGGAGGGGGATTCGTTGATCCAGAGGGTGTTCGCGGGGGCGCCCTGGGCGATGGCCGTCATCGCGGCGAGCGGGGTGAGCGCCCCGTCGACCTCCTCGAAGGACTCGGCCCGCTCGATGCGCGGGGCGGGTGCGGGCACCTCGTGGCCGGGCAGGGCGGCGGTCAACGCCCTGACGGTCAGCGCGGGATCGGCCACCAGGGCGTCGCCGACGGGGGCGCGGGCGGCCTCGTCCGCGTCCCGGGTCAGCTGGACCAGCTCGGCCCCCTCGGGCAGGTAGGCCCCGGGGACGTAGGGGTAGTAGCAGAAGACCGGGGCGCCGATCACCAGGACCAGGTCGTGGCCCTCCAGGCAGCGGGAGAGCGGCCCGATCGCCGGGGGCAGCATCCCCCGGTACTGCGGGTGGGACTTGGGGAAGGCGATCCGGCCCTCGGTGGGCGCCGACCAGACCGGCAGGCCGGTGCGCTCGGCCAGTTCCACGACGGCCTCCCAGGCCCCGGAGGCGTCCACGTCGTTGCCGGCGACGAGGACGGCGCTGCGGGCGGCCGCGATCCGTGCGGCCAGCCGCTCCACCACCTCGGCGGAGGGGACGGCGGCGTGCGTCACGGTCCGC
This sequence comes from Streptomyces sp. NPDC029216, assembly GCF_040648015.1. Classification (NCBI taxonomy): domain Bacteria; kingdom Bacillati; phylum Actinomycetota; class Actinomycetes; order Kitasatosporales; family Streptomycetaceae; genus Streptomyces; species Streptomyces sp. NPDC029216. The sequence goes on from NZ_JBEZWL010000053.1 coordinate 37,177, forward strand.
GCCGCGGTCCGCTGGGCGGCCCGGTCCTCGTCCTCGTCGAGCACCACGTCGAAGTCGTCCATCGGGAGCGAGACGAACACCGGCCCCTGCGGCGGGGTTTCGGCGATCTGGACCGCGCGGGCCAGCGCGGGGCCCACGTCCGCGGGGCGCGGCGGCTCGTACGCCCACTTCACCGCGGGCTGCGGCAGCAGCGTGGACTGGGGGTTGGCCAGCAGGGCCTCCATGGTGAGCATGGCGCGGACCTGCTGGCCGGCGGTGACCACCATCGGGGTGCGGTTGGCGCGGGCGTTGAGGATCGCGCCCATCGCGTTGCCCGTGCCCGGCCCGGTGTGCAGGTTGACCAGGCCGGTGGTGCCCGAGGCGAGGGCGAAGCCGTCCGCCATGCCGACGACGACGGCCTCCTGGAGTCCCAGGACGTAGCGGAAGTCCTCCGGGAACTGCTTGAGCATGGGGAGTTCGGTGGAACCCGGGTTCCCGAACACCGTGGTCATCCCGCGGGTTCGCAGGACGTCCAGGACCGACTCTCGGACCGTACGCATGGCAGTTCCTTCGGGGCGAGGGCGGGGATGGCGACAGTGGGTGATCAATCCATCACATTGCGTGCACCAAGGCAAAACCCATGATCCGTTCGGGTCGGTCGCCGGGGAACCCTTGCCCGCCGCCCGCCGCGCGTGCTATCGCCAGGCCCGTCCGGCCCGGCGCCCCGCGTTGCGGTAAACCGCATTAGTGCACGCCCGCCCATTCACCGGCCGGGCCTTGCGGCGCACCGTCGACAAGTGGTCAAACCCCGACGGGGATTCACCGCGGCGGCCTCCGCGGCGGCCCTGGGGCGAGGGCCCGTACTAAAGCGCATCAGTACAGGTGGAAGGCGCGGGGAGGGAATGCTTTCCGGTCGTTCCCGGTTCTGTTTTCCGGCCCCGGAAGAGGGCCGCGTCGGCCATCGGGATTCCGGCCGCATTGACGCGCCCGGCGCTTGCGTACAGCCTGGGGCACCGCCCTCCGGCGCCGGAGCCGGAACTCCCACGAAGGCGGCGACGATGACCCGTTCCCACCTGACCCGTACGGCCGTCGCCACCGCGGTGGCCGCCGGACTCCTTACCCTCTCCGCCTGCGGTCTCGGCGGCAGCGGCCAGAGCGGGGGCGAGACGCGCAGGACCGGGAAGGCGGCCGGGGAGATCACCTTCCGGACCCTCCAGCTGAAGCCCGTGTACACCGCCTACGTCCAGGGGGTCATCGACTCCTTCGAGCGCAAGTACCCGGAGGTGAAGGTGAAGTGGGAGGACGTGCCCGGCGACGGCTACAACGAGAAGCTCGTCGCCGACGCCCAGGCCGGGGCCCTGCCCGACGTGGTCAACCTCTCCACCGACTCCTTCCAGCTCCTCGCCGACCGCGGCCTGCTCGCCGACGTCGCGGCACTCGGCGGGGCGGACGCCAAGGAGTACGTCCCCGGCGCCTGGGAGCAGTTCAAGCTGCCCGGCAGGGGCGACGGGGTCTACGCCTACCCCTGGTACGTGACCCCCGAGATCCTCACCTACAACAAGGACCTCTTCGCCGAGTCCGGCCTCGACCCGGACCGGCCGCCCACCACCGTCGAGCAGTTCTTCGACTACGCGGACCGGATCGCCGCCCGCTCCGGCGGCCGGTACGCGGCCTTCATGGCCGACCCCAAGGGGCGGCTGCCCGGGGACTGGCAGAAGATGGGCGTCCCCCTCCTGAACGAGGCCAAGGACCGGTTCACCTTCGACACCGACAAGGCCGTCGCCTGGGCCGAACGCATGAAGGACCTGTACGCCAAGGGGGCCATGCCCAAGGAGTCCCTCCTGAAGGCCGACGACATCAACCAGCTCTACGGAGGCGGCAGACTCGTCTTCGGGCCCGGCTCCCCGGGCTTCGTCAAGGACATCAAGGCGAACGCCCCGCAGGTCTACCAGCGCACCCGGGTGGCCGGCGCCGTCACCGGCACCCTCGGCCACATCGGCATCTACGCCCAGTCCCTCGGGATCCGGAAGGACACCGCGCACCCGGACGCGGCCGCCGAGTTCGCCACATGGGTCACCAACGGCCCCAACCAGGTGGAGTTCTCCCGGCGGGCCACCATCTATCCCTCCAACGCCCAGGGCCTGGCCGACCCGCGCTTCGCCGACCGGGGCGACGGCAAGGACGCCGAGACCCTGGCCCGCGCGATCGGCGCCGAGCAGCTGAAGACGGCCGCGCTCGACGCCAACACCCCCGTCCAGTGGACCAGTCAGGTCGGCGACGCGGTGGCGCGCGAGATGCAGAAGGCCATCAAGGGCGAGGAGGACCCCCGGACGGCCGTGCGCAGGGCCCAGGAGGAGGCCAACCGGCTGCTGGCCGCATCAGCGGGCAAGAGGTGACGTTCCCGGAGGCCGGAGGGGGGCTGCCGCACCGCAGGTGGTGGAGCCCGTACCTGTTCCTCGCCCCCGGCCTGGCCGCGGTCCTGCTCTTCAGCCTCTGGCCGTTCGTCAACACCGTCGTCCTGTCCCTCACCGACGCCCGGATCCTCGACGGCGGGAGCTTCACCGGTCTCGCGAACTACCGCCGGGCCCTGGCCGACCCCGACTTCTGGCTGGCGGCCGCCAACAGCGTCCTGTACCTGCTGGTCGTCGTGCCCTGCCTGGTCGTGCTGCCGCTGGCGCTGGCCGTCCTGGTCCGGCGGGAGGTACCCGGCATCGGCCTCTTCCGGTCCGCCTTCTACACGCCGGTGATCGCCTCCGCCGTGGTCGTCGGCCTGATCTGGCAGTGGCTGCTGCGCAGCGACGGAGCGGTGAACGCGGTCCTGGTGCGGCTGCGCCTGGTCGCCGAGCCGGTGCCCTTCCTCACCGACAGCACGATGTTGCTGGTCTCCGCGATGATCGTCACGGTGTGGAAGGGCCTGGGCTACTACATGGTCTTCTACCTGGCCGCCCTGGGGAACGTGCCGGCCGCGCTGTACGAGGCCGCCGCCCTCGACGGGGCCGGGCCGCTGCGCCGGTTCGTGAGCATCACCGTCCCGTCCGTGAAGCCGATGATGCTGTTGGTCGGGACGCTGTCGGCGATCTCGGCCCTGCGGGTGTTCACCGAGATCTACATCCTCGGCGGGGAGAGCGGCGGCCCCGGCGGCGGCGCCCGCACCCTGCCGTTCCTGATCCGGCAGGTGGGACTGGGCTTCGCCGGCGAGACCGGCTACGCCTCCGCCCTCTCCCTGCTGCTGTTCCTGGTGACGCTGGCCTTCAGCCTGCTGGGCCGGCGGCTGGCGAAGGGCGACGGGGCGTGAGGGGGCGCCGGGCCGGGCTCGCCGCCCGCTACCTGACGCTGTGCCTGGTCCTCGTGGTGACGACCGGCCCGATCGTCTGGCAGTTCCTGACCTCGCTGCGCGGGCGCGACGAGAACGTGTACGAGGGCGTCCTGCCCGCCCGTCCCACCCTGGACAACTACGCCCGGGTCGCCGAGTCCTTCCCGCTCCTGCCGTACGTGGCCAACACCCTCGTCGTCGCGGCCCTCGCCGTCGCCTCCAACCTGCTGTTCGCGGCGATGGGCGGGTACGCCCTGTCCCGGGAGGGCTGGAAGGGCCGCAGGACGGTGTTCACCGTGCTGACCGCCACCCTGATGTTCCCCTTCGAGTCCGTGATGATCTCGATGTTCCTCACGGTCCGCGGGATGGGCCTGGTCGACACCCTCGTCGGCGTGTGGCTGCCCGGGGCGGTCTCCGTCCTCAACATCATGATCATGCGGGCGGCGTTCCTCGCCGTCCCCAGGGAGCTGGAGGAGGCCGCGGTGCTCGACGGGGCGAACGAGTGGAAGCGTTTCACCCGCGTCTTCGTCCCGTCGGCCCGGGGTGCCCTGGCCGTGGTGTGCATCACCAGCTTCATGGGAGCCTGGGACGACTTCCTGTGGCCCCTGATCGTCCTGACCGACAGCGAGCACTACACCCTCCAGCTCGGCCTCAAGAGCCTGGCCGGCGCCACCACCGTCAACGACCAGCGGCTGATCGCGGCCGGGGCGATGGCCGCCCTGCTGCCGATGATGCTGCTCTTCCTCGCCCTCCAGCGCTTCTTCTTCCGGGGCGTGGGCGAGGGAGCCGTCAAGGTCTGACCCGCCCCCACCCGCTCTGCCCCGCATCGACCCCTCCCCTGGAGCCGCCGTCATGCACGACGACCGCAGCATCACCGAGCACCGCCTCCGCCGGGTCCTGGGCGAACGCATCAGGCCCGCCGTCCGCTCGCGTCCGGTCCCGCTCACCGTCGAACGCTGGGACGCCCCCGGCGAACCCGTCCCCGTCGCCGAGGCACTGGCCGCCCCCTACACGCCCTGCGCGCCCGGCGACGCCTGGGGACCGGCCTGGGGCACCACCTGGTTCCGCGTCACCGGCGCCGTACCCGCCGACTGGGCGGGCCGCACCGTCGAGGCCGTCCTCGACCTCGGTTTCGACCGGATGATGCCCGGCTTCCAGTGCGAGGGCCTGGTCCACCGGGCCGACGGGTCCGAGATCAAGGCCCTCAACCCGTTCAACGACTGGGTACGGGTGGCCGACCGGGCGGCCGGCGGCGAGACGGTCGAGTGGTACGTGGAGGCCGCCGCCAACCCCGTCCTGGTCGAGCACCGCCCCACCACCGAGGGGGACCGGCTGACCAGCGGCGACCGGCCCCTCTACCGGCTGGCCAGGATGGAGCTGACCGTCTTCGAGACCGAGGTCTGGGAACTCGTACAGGACCTCGACGTCCTCGAAGGACTGATGGACCAGCTCGCCGAGGACGACGCCCGCCGCCACACGATCCTGCACGCCGTGAGCTCCGCCCTCGACGAGGTGGACCTCGACGACGTCGCCGGCACGGCCGCCGCCGCCCGCGCCCGCCTCACCGGCGTGCTCGCCGCCCCCGCGCACGCCTCCGCACACCGGATCAGCGCCGTCGGGCACGCCCACATCGACTCGGCCTGGCTCTGGCCGCTGCGCGAGACGGTCCGCAAGGTGTCCCGGACCGCCTCCAACATGGTCGCCCTGATGGACGAGCACCCCGAGTTCGTCTTCGCCATGTCCCAGGCGCAGCAGCTCGACTGGATCAAGACCCACCGCCCGGAGCTCTTCGAACGGGTCAAGAAGAAGATCGCGGACGGGCAGTTCGTTCCGGTCGGCGGCATGTGGGTGGAGTCCGACACCAACATGGTCGGCGGCGAGGCCATGGTCCGCCAGTTCCTCTACGGCAAGAAGTTCTTCCTCGACGAGTTCGGCATCGACACCAAGGGGGTGTGGCTGCCCGACTCCTTCGGCTACACCGCCGCGCTGCCGCAGATCGTCCGCCTCGCGGGCAACCAGTGGTTCCTCACCCAGAAGATCTGCTGGTCCCAGACCAACCGGTTCCCGCACCACACCTTCTGGTGGGAGGGCATCGACGGCACCCGCGTGTTCACCCACTTCCCGCCCGTCGACACCTACAACAGCGACCTCGGCGGCGCCCAGCTGGCGCACGCGGCCCGCAACTACCGTGAGAAGGGCCGGGGTTCGCGCTCCCTGGTGCCCTTCGGCTGGGGCGACGGCGGCGGCGGACCCACCCGCGAACAGCTGGCCCGGGCCCGCCGGCAGCGGGACCTCGAAGGCTCCCCGCGCGTGGAGATCGAGCGCCCCGACGCCTTCTTCGACAAGGCCCGCGCCGAGTACGAGGACGCCCCCGTCTGGGCCGGCGAGCTGTACCTCGAACTGCACCGCGGCACCTACACCTCCCAGGCCAAGACCAAACAGGGAAACCGCCGCAGCGAGTCGCTGCTGCGCGAGGCCGAGCTGTGGGCGGCGACGGCCGCCGTCCGCGTCCCCGGCTTCGCCTACCCGTACGAGGACCTGGAGCGCCTCTGGAAGACCGTCCTGCTCCACCAGTTCCACGACATCCTGCCCGGCTCCTCCATCGCCTGGGTGCACCGCGAGGCCCGCGAGACGTACGCGCGGGTACGGGCGGAGCTGCGCGCCCTCACCCTGGCCGCGCAGACCGCCCTGGCGGGGGAGGGCGCGGAGGAACTCGTCTTCAACTGCGCCCCGCACGCCCGGCGCGGGATCCCGGCCGGCGGGGCGGACCGCCCGGCCCCGGCCGAGCAGCCCGTCACGGTGGAGGAACGGCACGGCGGCGGGCACGTCCTGGCCAACGGGCGGCTGCTGGTGGAGGTCGACGGGCGCGGCCTGATCGTCTCCGCCTACGACCTGGAGCACGGCCGGGAGGCCCTCGCCCCGGGCGCCGCCGCCAACCTGCTCCAGATCCACCCCGACTTCCCGAACATGTGGGACGCCTGGGACGTCGAGGCCTTCTACCGCAACAAGGTCACCGACCTCACCGGCCTGGACGCCCTGGAGGTCACCGCGAGCGGGCCCGAGGCCTGCACCGTCACCGTCACCCGCTCCTTCGGCTCCTCCGCCGTCTCCCAGGCGATCACCCTGCGGGCCGGGGCCAAGACCGTGGACCTCGTCACCGAGGTGGACTGGCACGAGACGGAGAAGTTCCTCAAGGCCGCCTTCCCCCTCGACGTGAAGGCCGAACGGACCGCCTCCGAGACCCAGTTCGGCCACGTCCACCGCGCCACCCACACCAACACCTCCTGGGAGGCCGCTCAGTTCGAGATCTGTGCCCACCGCTGGATCCACGCGGAAGAGCCCGGCTGGGGCGTGGCCCTCCTCAACGACTCCACCTACGGGCACGACGTCACCCGCGACGTCCGCCCCGACGGCGGCCAGACCACCACCGTCCGGCTCTCCCTGCTGCGCGCCCCGCGCTATCCGGACCCGGAGACCGACCAGGGCCGCCACACCCTGCGCTGCGCGCTCGCCCCCGGCGCGACGGTCGGGGACGCGGTCCGCGAGGGCCACGCCCTGAACCTGCCCGAGCGCCTCCTGCGCGGCGCGGGCCCGGTCGCTCCGCTGCTGGCCGTCGACAACGACGCGGTCGTCGTCGAGTCGGTCAAACTCGCCGAGGACCGTGGCGGCGACGTGGTCGTCCGGATCTACGAATCCCGCGGTGGCCGCGCCCGGGCCATCCTCACCCCCGGCTTCCCCGTCCAGGCGGCCACCGAGACCGACCTCCTGGAGCGCCCCCTGCCCCCCACGGCCGTCGGGGCACCGACCCCGTCGGGGGCGGTCCCGCTCAACCTCCGCCCGTTCCAGATCCTCACCGTCCGCCTCCGCCGCCCCTGACGGGCGCCGCCGGCCCCGTTCGCGACTGCCCGTCCCGCCCTCCGGTACGCGCCGGAGGGCGGTGCGGGCCGTGACAGTCGCCACAGCTGTTTTGCACCTAGTTGCAAAACCGTCTCCCGCTCCCTTACAACAGGGACAGGACACCGCGCGAGGAGACACGCACCCATGAGCCCGTACCCGCACCTGCTGAGCCCCCTGGACCTCGGCTTCACCAGCCTGCCGAACCGCGTGATCATGGGCTCGATGCACACCGGCCTGGAGGAGCACCAGGGCGGCTTCGAGCGCCTCGCCGCCTTCTACGCCGAGCGCGCCAAGGGCGGCGCCGGCCTGATCGTCACCGGCGGCATCGCCCCCAACGACGCCGGGCGCCCCTTCGAGGGCGGCTCCCGCCTCACCACCGAGGAGGAGGCCGCCGAGCACCGGGTGATCACCGACGCGGTGCACGCCGAGGGCGGGAAGATCGCGATGCAGATCCTCCACTTCGGCCGCTACGCCTACCACAAGGACCTCGTCGCCCCCAGCGCGATCCAGGCCCCCATCAGCCCCTTCGTCCCGAACGAGCTCAGCGACGCCGAGGTCGAGAGCACCGTCGAGGACTTCGTCCGCGCCGCCCGCCTCGCCAAGCTCGCCGGCTACGACGGCGTCGAGATCATGGGCTCCGAGGGCTACCTGATCAACGAGTTCATCGCCGCCGCCACCAACCGGCGCACCGACCGCTGGGGCGGCGCGTACGAGAACCGCGTGCGCTTCCCGCTGGAGATCGTCCGCCGCACCCGCGCCGCCGTCGGTGAGGACTTCATCCTGATCTACCGGCTGTCCATGCTGGACCTGATCCCCGGCGGCTCCACCCTCGACGAGGTCGTCCACCTCGCCAAGGAGATCGAGGCCGCCGGCGCCACCATCATCAACACCGGCATCGGCTGGCACGAGGCCCGCATCCCCACCATCGCCACCTCCGTCCCGCGCGGCGCCTACACCTGGGTCACGCAGAAGCTCATGGGCGCGGTCTCCGTCCCGCTCGTCACCAGCAACCGCATCAACACCCCCGAGAAGGCCGAGGAGATCCTCGCCGACGGCCGCGCCGACCTGGTCTCGCTCGCCCGCCCCTTCCTCGCGGACGCCGAGTTCGTCGCCAAGGCCGCCGCCGGCCGCCCGGAGACCGTCAACACCTGCATCGGCTGCAACCAGGCCTGCCTCGACCACACCTTCAGCGGCAAGATCACCAGCTGCCTGGTCAACCCGCGCGCCTGCCACGAGACCGAACTCGTCCTGTCCCCGACCCGGACGAAGAAGCGCGTCGCCGTCGTCGGCGCCGGCCCGGCCGGTCTGGCCTGCGCGGTCTCCGCCGCCGAACGGGGCCACGCCGTCACCCTCTTCGAGGCCTCCGGGCACATCGGCGGCCAGCTCGACATCGCCCGTCGCATCCCCGGCAAGGAGGAGTTCGAGGAGACGATCCGCTACTTCGGCACCCAGCTCGAAGCCCGCGGCGTCGACCTGCGCCTGAACACCCCCGCCGACGTGGACACCCTGCGCGGCTACGACGAGGTCGTCGTCGCCACCGGCGTCACCCCGCGCACCCCCGCCATCGAGGGCGTGGACCGGGACAACGTCGTCAGCTACCTCGACGTGCTGCGCGACGGCGCCCCCGTCGGCGAGCGCGTCGCCGTCGTCGGCGCCGGCGGCATCGGCTTCGACGTCGCCGAGTTCCTCACCGACAGCGGCGAGGGCGCCTCCCAGGACCCGGCCGTCTACTTCCGGCACTGGGGCGTCGACACCGCGTACGCCGGCCCCGGCGGCCTCACCGCCCCCGAGCGGCCCGCGACCCCGCGCCGGGTCACCCTCCTCCAGCGCAAGACCACCAAGGTCGGCGCCGGCCTCGGCACCACCACCGGCTGGATCCACCGCGCGGAACTCAAGCACCGCGGGGTCGTCTCCGTCGCCGGCGCCACCTACGAGCGGATCGACGACGAGGGCCTGCACATCACCGTCGACGGCGAACCGCGCCTGGTCCCCGCCGACACGGTCGTCCTGTGCACCGGCCAGGAGCCCCGCCGCGACCTGTACGAGGCGCTGCGCGCCGAGGGCATCGAGGCGCACCTGATCGGCGGGGCCGACGTGGCCGCCGAACTCGACGCCAAGCGCGCCATCCGCCAGGGCACGGAGATCGCCGCCACCCTCTGAGCCCCTGCGTCCTGCGGTGGAAAGGGAGTTGTGGCGGCCCGGCCGGGGCCGCCACAATCTCCGGGTGACGCTGACACCCGCAGACGCCGGCAAGATCCTCACCGACAACTTCGCCCCCTGGGTGCTCGCCCTCGGCCTCACCGTCGAGGAGACCGGCGAGCGGCACGCCGTCCTGCGGCTGCCCTGGTCCGAGTCCCTGGCCCGCGACGGCGGCGGCCTGTCCGGCCAGGCCCTGATGGCCGCCGCCGACACAGCCACCGTCATCGCGATCTCCGCCGCGCGCGGGGCGTACGGCCCGATGACCACCGTCCAGCAGTCGACGAGCTTCCAGCGGCCGGTGCTCGGCACGGACGTGCTGATCGCGGTCCGGGTCACCAAACTGGGCAAGCGGATGGCCTTCGCCGACGTCACCATGACCCCGGACGGCGCCCAGGAGCCCGCCGCGACGGCCTCCACCGTGTACGCCCTGCTGGGCTGAACGGGTGCGGGCCGCCTCACCCTCCCTCTGGCGCAACCGGGACTTCACCGTCTTCTGGCTGGGGCAGGCCCTGTCGGTCGTGGGCGGCTCGCTCTCGCTGGTGGCGCTGCCCCTGCTCGTCCTCGCCGCCACCGGTTCCCTCGTCCGGATGGGCCTGATCACCGTCGTCTCCGGGGTCACCGGCATCCTCACCGGGCTGTTCGCCGGCCATGTGGTGGACCGCTCGGACCGGCGGCGGCTGATGGTCGCCTGCGATCTGCTGCGGGCCGTGCTGCTCGGTGCCGTCCCGCTGGTCTGGCTGACGGCCGGGCCGCGGATGTGGGTGCTGTACGTGCTGACCGCGCTGGTCACCGTCCTGAAGACGGTCTTCGACGTGGCGTACGTGACCGCCGTGCCGCAGCTGGTGGGGCCCGGGGAACTCACCGCCGCCAACGGGCGGCTGATGGGCACCTTCGCCCTCGGGACCCTGGCCGGGCCGGTGGCCGCCGGGTTCATCACCGCCGGGCCGGGCGGCGAATGGGCCCTGGGGGTGGACGGGGCGACCTTCCTGGTCTCGGCGGTGAGCCTGCGCTGGGTGACCTTCGGACGCCATGCGCCGCCGGACGCGGTCCCCGCGCCGGCGCCCGCCTCCGCCCCCGGGGCCGGACGGCTGCGCGAGGTCTTCGTCGTGGGTTTCCGCTTCCTGTGGGGGCACGCGCTGCTGCGCCCCCTGACCGTCCTGCTCACCCTGCTGACCTTCGTCACCATGGGGGCCACCGACCTGCTGATCTACCGGGTCCGGGAGGACCTCGGGCAGGACGCCGCCACCCTCGGCTATGTGATCGCCGTCAGCGGCGCGGGCGTCGTCGCCGCGGCCCTCGCGGCCGGCCGGCTGCGGCGGGCCCTCGGCTTCGGGGCCTGCTGGCTGGGCTCCGTCGGGCTGGTCGGGGTGGCGGTGGCGGGCATCGGCCTCAGCCGCAGCGTGCCCGTGATCGCCGTGCTGGCCGCCGTGTTCATGTTCGGGCTGACCCTCGGCGGGGTCACCTCGATGACCCTGCGCCAGGAGGTGACCCCGGACGCGCTGCTCGGCCGGGTCACCTCCGCGTTCTGGACGGTCCACAACGCCGCGGGCCCCGTGGGCGCCGCCGTCCTGACCGTGCTGGGCGCCCGGTACGGGGTGCCGGCGGCCAGCGTGGCGGGCGGGGCACTGTGCCTGCTGATCCTGCTGGCGGGCCTGGCGACCCCGCTGCGCGGCGCCCGTCAGCCGGCCGCGGCGGGAGCGCGGAGCGCGGCCCCGCCCCGGCGC
>NZ_JBEZWL010000054.1:0-47560 GCF_040648015.1 Streptomyces sp. NPDC029216
GCCGGGGCCGGGGCCGGGGCCGGGGCCGGGGCCGGGGCCGGGGCCGGATCAGGAGCAACAGCGGCGGGCGGTGCGGGCGCCGCGTACGGGTTCGGGGCGGGTGCGGGCCGTGCGGCAGGCACCCGACCTCGGCGGCGGCCGCCGGTGCGGCGGCGCTCTGCTGGGCCAGGAGGGCGGCGACGGCCCGGCCGACGCCGACGCCCTGGCCGTGCGCGGCGGTCAGGAACCCCGCGACGTGGGCGAACGAGAGCTTCGTGGACAGGAAGGCGTTGACGGCCGCCTTGGTCAGGTCGGCGGTCACGAGTTCGGTGGACAGCAGCACCACCCCGGCCTCCAGCCAGCCGGCCCAGACCCGTCGGGCGATGCTCTCCACCACGGTCCGGTCGGCGTCCGGCGATCCCAGGACGAGCCGGGCGGGGCGCAGTGTCGTCTCCATGGACAGCGCCTCGCGCAGGAAGTCCGGGCTCCAGCCCACCCGCAGCCGCACCCCGTCCGGTGCCTCGGCGGCCGCCAGGGTTGCCAACCGCGGAGAGCGTCGAGGGCTTCGTGGGTGAAACCGCCCGGTTGGCGGACGAGCTGGGCCAGGAGATGTGCTGAAGGGCTGCGGCGGACTCAGGCGAACGCGCGGCATCCGGTCGCCGACGCGGGGTCGGCCTCGTCCGGACGGACCAGATCCAGGGCCTCCTGCGTCCGGTCCGCCCGAAGCAGGATATCGGCCCGCGCCCGCAGGCCGTCGCGCCACCCAGTCGCGACGAAGGGCACAGCCCTCCTCGGCGGCCGTGGGTAGGTTGCCAGTGGGTGCCCTTACGCTCGCCTCCCTGAACGTGGACGATCTTGAGTGGCAGACGAGGGAACATCTCCGCGACCTCTACGCCCAAGACCAAGGCGTCAAGCGCTCATGCGGCTCGGCGGACCGCCCGCCATTCCATCTCGGGGCGCCTCCTCGGCAGCAGCGAGAACGGCAGCGTCGGAGTCGGCGTGGCGGACACCGACCCAGCGGGCGGCCTGGTCGGGGCCGAGAGGGACGTGCCGGTCCAGTAACGGGCTCGGCGCCGGCCCAGGGCCGCGACCTGATCGCGGGGGACGTCGGGGAAGCCCACATCCCCGCAGAGGTAGACCAGGAGCCCAGCCTCATCGAGGTCGACTGGTTCCGGCAGCGGCAGCGTGCAGAGGCGGTGCCGAAAGGCCGCAGGGACGCCGGACCGGTAGGATGAACCTCGGCGAGAAATCCGGGCACGTTTCCCGGTCGGTCCGCGCTGCACAGAGCCGGATACCGACCCCCCGGTCCCTTGACTGTCACCGGATGGACATCGGTGCGCCGAAACCGCGTATTCCTTCGCTGACACGGGAGTTGGCGACATGAGCAACGTCCTGACCCGGGCCGCGACCATCGCTTCCGCAGCCCTCCTGGCAACCACCGGCGCCTTGGCCGGCGCAGCCCAGGCGTCGGCCCTGCCAAGGACCCCGACCTGCCATGTGGCCGACCTGGACCTGGCCGTCGGCGAGCCTGACGGCGCGGCGGGGTCGCTCTACTACCCGATCCTGTTCACCAACACATCGCCCCAGACCTGCGCCTTGCGCGGATACCCGGGCGTCAGTGTCGTGGACGTACGACACCGCCAGATCGGCACCTCGGCGATCCGCACCGGCGAGGCGGTGGAGACGGTGTCCGTGGTCCCGAGTGAGACCGTGACCGCCGTTCTGCGCACCAACAGCCCGGGCGTGGCGAGCTGCCGGCCGACCGCGACGTACGTCAAGGTCTACCCACCGAACAGTTTCCAGGCCGAGGTGATCCCCTACCACCTGCGGGTATGCGGAGCCTTCGAGATAAGCCCGGTGCAGGCCTCTGAATGACCGCCGAGGCCGGGCGACTGGGCTGGGCTGGGCTGGGCCGGCGAACCGATGCGTACGTCATGGATTTCGGCCTTCCAGGTAGGCGAGAAGCTCGCGTGAGGCCGTGCACACTCGACGACCTTCATCGGGCCGACCACTCGTCCCGTTCGGCGACCCCGGTCCTCAATGCCATGGTCCCTCCTGGAGACGCCTGAGATTTGCCGGCCCGTCAGGGCGCGAAGACTCGGCGTCGCCTCCGTGCCGCGGCCAGTTCCGCGGCGGCACGGCGGGCGGATGCCGCGTGCAGGGAGGAGTTCCAGGCCAGCGCGACGCGTTCGGCGCGCGCGTACGCGTCGGCCGCCGCCGCCTCCTCGCCGAGCAGGCGGTACAGGTCCCCCAGCGGGTGGGCGAGCGGCCGGGTGGCGTAGGCCCCGCCCGCCGCGCCCCCGAACTGGTCCTGGAGCGGCAGCAGATGCCCGGCCAGCAGGCCGGCCGTGATGGTGTCCCCGCACAGGACGGCCAGTTCGCTGCGGTAGTCCAGTTCGACGCCGTACAGGTGGTCCGTCACCGGCAGGGCCGGGAAGCGGATCTCGCGGGCCTCGTCCAGCCGGCCCTGGCGGGCCAGGAGGAGGGCGTGCGCCACGGCCACCGGCGCGCCGACCGCCTCGTGCACCTCGCGGACGCTGCGTTCGATGTCCGCCGTCCGCCCCTGGGTGAACCGGATCGTCCACAGGCCCAGCGTGCGCGGACCGTTCGCGTGGTGCGCGCCCACCCGCCGGAACAGCTCGTCGGCCTGGGCGTAACGCTCCTCCGCCTCCGTGAACCGTCCCTCGACGGCGGCGAGCATGGCCCGGGTGGTGACGTTGATGCCGCGCGCCCAGAGCATGCCGTACCGGTCGGCGAGGTGCAGCCCCTCCCCCGTGTGACGGCGGACACCCGCCGGGTCGTTGCGGGTGGCGGCCGTCATGGCGTCCAGGTGCTCGCACACCCACCGGTACGCGGGCAGGTCGTGCTCGGCGGCGAGGAGGCGCAGCCGGGCGACGAGGGGGTCCCGCGCCCCGGCCTGCCGTTCGTGCGGCAGCAGCTTGGCCGAGGTCATCAGGGCGGAGGCCAGCAGCCGGGGCTCCCCTGAGGAGTCGGCGAGCGCCAGCTGCGCGTCGGCCGCCTCACGGGCGCGCGCGGCGTCCTCGCCGGCCACCGCGTCCGCCAGCACCTGGAGCACCCGGGCCCGGGTCGCCTCGTCCAGCGCCCGGTCCCCGGCGAGCCGCTCCAGCCGGGCCAGCGCCGTCCGGTCGAAGAGCCCTTCCAGCCGGGTGCGCCAGGGCGAGGGCTCGGTCCACGCTCCGTAGACCGCGGCGACCAGGTCGTCACGGTTGGCCCGTACCGCCAGGTCCGCGGCCCGCTGCCGGGTGTGGCGCGCCGCGTCGGTGGCGCCGGCGCGGACCTGGGCGCCGAGCAGGCGCACCAGCAGGGCGATACTCGCGTCGGGGTCGGCGTACGGGTCGGCGGTGGCCGCCGCGTGCACGTCGAGTGCCTGCGCGAGCAGCCCGACGGCCACGTCGTGCGCGTACCTGCGTTCCGCCTGCTCGGCCGCGCGCAGGGCGTAGTCCACGGCGAGCGGGGCGTTCACGGACCGGCCGGAGCGGGCGAAGTGGTGGGCCAGCGCCGCCAGGTCGTCGGGGCGGTGGCGGCGCAGGACCGCGGCGACGCGGTCGTGCAGCCGGGCGCGGCGCACGCCGGTCAGGTCGGTGTAGACGGTGTCGCGCACCAGGGCGTGCACGAAGCCGACCCGGCCCGGGCCCGGCTCCGTGAGCAGGTCGGCGGCGAGCGCGGCGTCGAGCCCTTCGAGGACCGTTTCCTCGTCCGTGTCGGCCGCCTCCACCAGCAGCGCCGCGTCCGTTTCCGCGCCCATGACGGCCACGAGGCGCAGGGCGGCGAGCGCGGCGTCGGGCAGCAGGGCCAGCCGCCGGCGCAGGACGTCCCGGACGCCTTGGGGGACCTCGGACAGGGCGACCAGGGCGCCTTCGCTGTCCAGGAGGCGGGCGCTCTCCCACACGTAGAACGGGTTGCCGCCGGTGCGCGCGGCGATCGCGGCCACGGTGTCCGGCGAAGCGGGGGTGCGGCAGACCGCGGCGACGACGGTGGCGACGGCGTCGGCCGGAAGCCCGCCCAGCGCGATCCGGTGCGGGGTCCGAGGGGCGAGCTGGGCGAGGGTCTTCGCCAGCCGGTCGCCGGCCTCCGCCGGGCGGTAGCAGCCGACGGTGAGGAGCGGCACGCCGGTGACCGCGGCGGCTGCCTCCAGCAGCGCCAGCGTCTCCCCGTCGGCCCGGTGCAGGTCCTCCAGGAGCACGGCGAGCGGCCTGCCGTCGGCCGCGGCGGAGAGCCAGGCGGCGAACGCCCGGTGCATGCGGAAGCGGCCGGCCGTGGCCTCGTCCCGGGTGGCGGCGGGTGCCGCGTCCGGTTCGTGCAGCAGGACCGCCAGTTCGGCCGGGGCGGCGGGTGCCTGGCGGGCGAGTGCGCCGAGTGCCTCGACCCAGGCCCAGGCCGGGGGCGCCCCTTCGTATTCGGGGCAGCGTCCGACCACCACCGTCCAGCCGTCACCGGCCAGCCGGTCGGCGAACCGGGCGAGGAAGGCCGACTTCCCGGCCCCCGCCTCTCCGGTGACCAGCATCAGTCCTCCGCCCGCACGCGCGGCGCGGGCGGCGGCCTCGGCGGTGCGCAATTCCCGGGCCCGCCCCAGGAACGGCCGCGCGGCCTCGGCCCCGGCCGTCCCCGGCGGCGGCGTCCGTACCTCGGCAGCGGCTACATGCACACCGGCCGCGTGCGACACGTCGAGGCCGCCGGACGGGTCGGTGCCCGGTGACGTCCCGGCGCGCAGGGCGTCCAGGCGCTGCTCCAGGAGGGCTTGCTCGACGCCGGTCAGGACGGGCGACGGATCGCAGCCCAGCTCCTCCCGCATCACGGCCCGCGCGCGGCGCAGCACGGCCAGCGCATCCGCCTGGCGCCCGCAGGCCCAGTGCGCGAGCGCGAGCAGCCGCCATCCCTCCTCGCGCAGCGGCTCCGCCTCGACGAGGGCGGCGGCCGCCCGCGCGGCCTCGGCCGGGGGCCCGGCGCGCAAGTCGGCCGCGACGGCGAGCTCGCGGGCGTCCGCCAACAGGGCGGTCAGCCGGGCTGCTTCGGGTGCGGCCCATTCCTCGTCGGCGTGTTCCTGGAAGGCCGAGCCCCGCCACCAGGACAGCGCCTCGGCCAGCAGCTCCCGGGAGCGGGGGGCGGCGGCCCGCCGGGCCTGCTCCAGCCGGGATTCGAAGTGCCAGGCGTCCACGGCCTCGTCCGGCAGCCGGAGGGCGTATCCCGGCGCACAGGTGACGAGCACACCGGCGGGGGCGCGCGGCGGCCGCTCCGGTTCCAGGAGGCGGCGCAGGTTGGACACGTAGGCGTGCAGGGAGGCGGTGGCCTTCGCGGGCGGGGTGCCGCGCCACAGATCCTCGGCGAGCCGGTCGACCGAGACCACCGCGCCCCGGGCGGCGAGCAGCCCGGCGAGAACGGCCCGCTGCCGGGGGGCTCCCAGGGGGACCGGCCTGCCTTCCGACTCGGCTTCCAGGGGGCCCAGCACTCGTATGCGCAACACGTCGGCGAATCTACCGGAGATGACTGGAACGATCACTGGACGACGGGTAAACGTACCTGCTCAGAGGGTGTTTGAGGAAGGGACGGAACGTCGGGGCGGCAGCGTCGGAGGCACGGACTCCGCGTGCCCGCCAAGCCACCGCCAAGTGGGGGCGCAGTGAACGCCAAGCGGCGCTCGGCACGCTGCTCCCGCCCGTTCCGCCATCGATCACCCGGAGCATTCGAGCGTGTCCCACAGCAGCACCCCCAGCCCCTCCCCCGGGCGCCCGTACACCCACGAGATGGTCGTCGTGCACCGCGTCTTCCGGCGCGAGTCGGCCCTGCTTCCCCGCTTGGTGCGGGCCGTGCCCGAAGGCGCGACGGAGCGGGCCGCGATCGTCGGCGCGCACCTGGCCGAGTACGTCACCGGGCTCCACCACCACCACAACGTCGAGGACGAGACGATCTGGCCGCTGCTGCGCGGGCGGGCCGAGGCGGTCGCCGAGGGCACGGACATCGTCGTGCGCATGGAGGAGCAGCACGCTCGGATCGACCGGAGCCTGGCCGAGGTCACCGACCGAGCGCCCGCCTGGCAGCGGAGCCCCGGCCGGGCGGCTGCCGAGGAGCTCGCAGGGGCCCTGGAGGAGCACCGGTGCGCTCTCCTGGAGCACCTCGACGACGAGGAACGGATGGTCCTGCCCTTGGTCGAGGAGCACCTGTCGGTTGCCGAGTGGGACGCGGTGGGCCGCCGGGGCATGGAGACGGTTCCCAAGGACAAGCTCCTGCTGGCCCTCGGCGCTCTCCTCGAGGACACGGACCCGCAGGAGCGGGCCTACTTCCTGGACAGGGCACCCCTGATCGGCCGCCTGATGTGGCGGGCCTTCGGCCGGCGCCAGTACGCCGCCGCGTGCCGCACCCTGCGCGCCCCGCTTGACGGTGGGGCAGCCCGGTGAGCGTCCTCGCGTCGGCGCCGCTCGACGTCTTGGACGCCTACCGCACCTGCGAGTTCGCCACCCTGGGCAAGGACGGCACCCCGGCTGCCTGGCCGACGGCGGTGAAGCGCAGGCCGGACGGCACGCTGCTGCTGACCACCTCCCTCGCGTTCGCGCAGAAGGCGTTCAACATCCGCCGGGACGGCAGGGTCGCCCTGCTCTTCTCCGATCCGACGGGCAGCGGGCTCGACCCCGCCCCGCAGATCGCCGTCAGCGGCCGCGCCGCGTGCCCCGACGAGATCATGACGGGGCCCCAGGGAGCCGAGGACTACTGGAGCATGCTTTTCGTACGCCAGCCGCACAGCCGGGGGTACGTCCGGGCTCCGATGCGGCCGCTGATGGACTGGTACTACCTGCGGCTGCTGATCACCGTCGAGCCGGAGCGCGTGGACGTCCGGCCGCCCCTTGCGGAACTGGCGGTGCCGACGGCGCAGGCCTCCGCGGCCGCTGCCGCGCTGCCGGGCGCCGCCCGGCTGGGCAGCTTCCCGACGGCCGTCCTGGCCGCCCGGGATGCGGCCGGCGCGCCCGTGCTGGCCAGAACCCGGACCGTCGCGGGGCCTGCCGGGTACCGGATCGTCATACCGTCCCACTGCGCCGTCGTACCGGGCCCGGCCTCGCTCCTGGTGCACCGGCACGACGCACTGCTGAACCGTATGTACAACGCTCTTGTGCGGGGCGAACTGCGCCGGTCGGCAGGGGAGTTCGTACTGGTGCCGTCGCAGGTGGTGGAGCCCATGGGCTCGGGCGCGGCCCGCGACGCGGTGACGGTCCTGCGACGGGCCAGGCGCTCCACCGACCGCTATCTGGAACGCCGGGCACTGCCCAGGCCGAAGGTGCGCTGGGACCTGTTCCGGGACTTGGCCCGGCCGCACCACGGATGACAGCGCCCGCTAGCCCACCCCCTCCCCCTCTTGGAGAACCCATGCTCGACCGCTTCCCTCCCGCCCGCCGGACGCTCGGCGTACTCGTCGCGGCCTCCGCCGCCTTCACCCTCGCGGCGGGACCGGCGAGGGCCAACCCCGTCCCCAACCACGACTACGCGTACGAGATCCGGCCGATGCACGTCTCCGGCAAGTGCCTGGAGATCGCTGACTGGCGCACCGACAACGCGGCGCCCGCCCGGCTCTGGGATTGCACCGGTCAGCCGAACCAGCAGTGGCGAATGGTCGTGGACCGTACGTACCAGACCCGCTACGCCATCAGGAACGTCCACAGCGGCAAGTGCCTCCAGATCGGCAACCTGGCCAGGATCAACGGCGCCCACGTCAACCAGTGGGACTGCAACGGCAGTCCCAACCAGCGCTGGAGCCGTACCGACCGCAATCCCGACCTGATCGTGGGGGAAGGGTTCAACGGCGGACCGGCCCTGTGCCTCGACGTGACCGACTGGCAGACCCACAACGGCGCGGGCGTGCAGATCTGGGACTGCCGCCCGGCCGCCAACCAGACGTGGGTGTGGAACATCAAGCTGTGACCGGCGGAACCGCCTGATCCGATCGGACACATTCGTCCGCTGATAGAAGACGCCCCGTCCTTGAATTCGACCCCGGCGGCGTCCCGCGGAGGCTGTCCGGCCAGGGCAGCGCGACCCACCCGCAGCCGGCCCGGCCCAAGCCAGCACCACTCCACCCTCACGGGCGCGTGTCCGGCGCCATCAGCCGGCGTACTCACCGGCCGGCTGGTCGTCGCCCTTCCCGAGGAACTCGTGCAGCCACTCGTCCGGGGCGTCTACTGGACCAACCAGCCCCACATCCAGGCCCTCCAGGGCCTGGACCGACCGATGGGGCCCCGGGCCCGCCGCCGGCGCAGCGCGGCGCCACCCCAAGCACTCGCCGAACAGCAGCGCAGCACCGTCCACATCACCGAACGGTGAAGTACTGCCCGCCGCCCTCGACCGCGTCATCCGCGACGTCCCAGCCACGGGCTTGGGCGGCGCGGATGCCGGTGGTGACGTGGCAGGCGGGCGGGGCGGCGCGGGAGATCACATACAGGGTCTTGGTCACCCGGTCAGTCCACAGCGCCCGGCGAGCGCCCGCAGGTGTTTCGGTGCTTCCGGCTCCCAGCAGTGGGGATCCTGGACCAGTTGGTGCGTACGCGGACGCCTGGAGCTCCGGCCAGGTCGAAGGACAGGTCACCCCGACGGCGCTTCCGTAAGGCTTCGGAGGCGGCGTCTGAAGCCAGTACTGATGAACGCGCTGCTGCGGCCAAGCGAGACGCAGGGAGTTGGCTGGACCGCACCCGGAAATACCGCGGGGTCGGGCGGGGTTGGACGTGGCGTCTTCGACAGCGACAACTGGAGCCTCACGTGACCCGTTCGTTCCTCTTTCTCCTAGCCAGCGCCAGACCGGACGGCAACACCGAGCAGTTGGCTCGGGCCGCAGCGGAGCAGCTCCCGAGCGACACCGAACAGCGGTGGCTGGACCTGGCACAACTGCCGCTGCCCAACTACGTCGACGCACGGCACGCCGACGTGCCATGGCCGGAGCAGGAGAACGAGGAACTGCTGCGGCAGGCAACGCTCACCGCCACCGACATCGTGATCGCGTCGCCGCTGTACTGGTACTCGCTGTCTTCTCACGCCAAGCGCTACTTCGACTACTGGTCGAAGTGGCTGAGCACCCCGGCCCCGGGTTTCAGGACGAAGATGGCGGGTCGCACTCTGTGGGGCGTGACGGCGATGGCGCATCGAGAGGAGATCGTCGCAGAACCGCTGGTGCTCACCCTGCACCACACTGCCGCATACATGGGTATGCGCTTCGGCGGCGTGCTGCTCGGCAACGGCACCCGGCCGGGGCAAGTACTCGACGATAAGCGAGCCGCAATTCGCGCCAAGACCTTCTTCGCCGAGGATGCGCCATTCGCCCGCTTCCCGTATGAGGAGGAGTGACACGGCCGGCCGCCTCGGCTCTTTCGATGGTTCCTGGCATAGTCGCGACCATGCTGGCGGTCTGCTCAACTGCTGGGCCACGCAGGCGTCCATTCCAGGTTCCGCTGGGAGACATCGTCACCTCCGCCTCCGCGCGACGTAGCGTGCCGTCTCGTCCGCCAGGAGCTGGACAACGATCCGCAGCCCCCCGAGTACCGGCAGGCTTGCACGAGGGCCGGCCATCGTCTGGCTGTCGTCACCGCTGACGCTGCGCTGTGCCCTCCGCGTTGTGTTCGTCGGGCAATTGCTCTTACCGGGGTTCCTCGGTACGGCGGGCCGCCGCTCACCTCGTTGCCGTGCCCAGCAGGCCGGAAGCCCGCCGTGGGGTAAGCCTGAGAGGGCCGTCCCGTCCGGACGCGCTCAAGGACCCAAGAAGGTCAAGGAAGAGGCTGAGAAGATCACCGGCCCAGGCAAGACCTCCCAGCAGGGCAGCGCGCACTCGGCGCCCACCGTCCAACGCGGGGCCGCCGCCAGTGCCGACCCAGCCCGACGAGGGCCTCGTGCAAACCCGGCGCCCACCCCGCCAGGACCTCGACGGTCTCGTCGACATACCTCCAGGCCGTGGCGGTTGAGACCCCGAAACCCGCCGCGCGCACGTCCCGCAGGTCGCAGTGGCCGAACAGCTGCTGCTCCTCCGCCACGGAAGGCACGCTGCCGCAGTCCAGCGCCGCGCACGGAGCCTCCTCGATCACTGCCACCGGATACGGGAGGACCAGGCGCCCCTCCTCCAGCACCGCGTGCCGCAGCGGGACGAAGAGCTGCTCCTGAGTGATCACCGTTGCTCCTCGTCTGTCCTGCCGCGCTCCCTTTCCCTGGTCGGCTACCCCGTCGCGGGCCTGCGAAAGGCCTTGACGGGTCCGCACGCCGGTTCACGGCTCCGGGGTGGCCAGCCCCGTCTTCCAGGCCCATGCCGCGATGCCGACACGGTTCGCGGTCTTCAGCTTGGTCTGGATGTTGGCGATGTGGGTCTTCGCGGTTCCCGGCGAGATGAAGAGCTCGGCGGCTATCCGGGCATTGGTGTGGCCGCGGGCGATGAGGCGGACGATCTGGCGCTCGCGGTCGGTCAGCGGATCCGCCGCGCGTGCCTCCGCCGGCGGGGAGGCGGTGGCCGGGAGTGACGGGGCCGTGGTGAGCCGGCGCAGGAGGCGGACGGTGATCTGCGGGCTGATCAGCGCGTCACCGGCCATGGCCGCCCGGACGCCCTCGATCAGCAGGGTGGGCCCGGAGCGTTTGAGGAGGAAACCACTGGCGCCGTGGTGGAGGGCGGTGTGCACGTACTCGTCCAGGTCGAAGGTGGTCACGACGATGACCCGGGTGGGATGCGGGGCGTCAGGACCGGCGAGGCGGCGGGTGAGCTCAAGGCCGTCGAGCCGCGGCATGCGGATGTCGGCCAGGACGACGTCCGGCCGCAGGCTCCGGGCCAGCTCCAGGGCCGTGGCTCCGTCGGCGGCCTCGCCGACCACGGTCATGTCGGGCTGTGAGTCCAGGACGAGACGGAAGCCGCTGCGGACGTCGTCCTGGTCGTCGGCCAGCAGGATGCGGATGGGGGCGTGGTTCACGACGGGGTCTCCGCCGCCACGAGGTCGCCTGTCGGCTCCGACGCCTGGGACTCCGACGCCAGGGGCAGCACGGCGACGAGCCGCCAACCGCCCTCGCCGCAGCGCCCGTACGTCAGCGTGCCGCCCGTGGCCCGTACGCGCTCGCGCATACCGCTCAGGCCGCGTCCGCCGTGGCCGTCCCCCGGCCGCCGCATGCTCGTACGCGGGCCGGACCGCTCGGCGTGCCGCCCGCTGCCGCCGTCGTCGCACACCTCGACCTGGAGCGTGGGCGCGCCGTCGAGGGTACGGGCGGGGGTGAGGGACACCTCGACCCGCGAGGCGCCGGGGGCGTGGCGGCGGACGTTGGTGAGGGCTTCGACGACCACCCGGTAGGCCGTCGAACCGGCGGCCCGCGAGAGCCCGTCCGTGGCTCCGGGCGCCACGTGAAGGTGCGCCACCGGGGCCGCGCCCGCGGAGGAGAACTGCGCGACGAGAGCGGGCAGCCCGTCCACCCCGGGCAGCGGCTCGACACCGCCGGCGCCCGGCGGCCGGGTATCACCGCCGTCCGCTTCGTGGAGTGTCTTCACCATCCGGTCCATCGACGCCAGCGCGCTGAGCCCGGCCGCCTCGATGCGCTCCAGCGCCGACAGCGCCTGGCCGGGATCCGCCTGCGCCACGAAACGTGCCGCCTGCGCCTGCGCCACGATCCCGCTGACGTCGTGAGCGACGAAGTCATGGAGGTCACGGGCGAGTTCGAGCCGCTGGGAGCGACGGGTCTCGACGACCAGGCGCTGCCGCCGGTGCTCCATCAGCCGCGGATAGCCCCCGATGACAACCGCACCCAGTACGGGCAGGGACCAGAACGCCGCCGCGCCGGCCAGCGAGAGCAGCGTGGGCTCCGGAAGCAGGGGCAGGGTCCACGCCGCCACCGCCGCACCCGCCGGTACGACCGCCCCCACCGCCTGCCGCAAGGGGACCCAGCGGGCCGCGACGACGAGAAGCACCAGCAGGAGGACCACTTCCACCAGTCGCGCCCATGACGCGTCGGGTTCCGTGGGCGGGGCAGCGACGGCGGTGGTGGCCAGGGACAGGACTCCGGCGAACGCGAGGGGCGGGGCGAGGCGTTCGCGCGAGCGGGGCCAGCCGGCCAGGACCCACAGCAACGTCGTGGCGGTCGCGATCGCCGACGTGGCCCCGTAGGGCCCCGACAGGCCGCCGTGCACGACGGCGACGGCCCCGAGCGCCGTACACCCCGTCACAACGGCGGCCGCGGTCAGGATGACGTCTCGGTGCCCGAAGTCCTTGATATTCCCCACGTCTTGATCCTACGGGTGGGGTGCAGGGCCGGTCCCTCTGCCGAACGGCATAGGGGGAAGGACCTGCCGGGGCGGGAGATCCGCTGATCGGCAGATGGTCCGCCCGCCGCCACCGCGGCGAGGGTGGAACCTGTCACCGAAACCACGGCCGCCGTCGGGCGGTCGCCGACCAAGGAGCCCTGTATGCCCGCCCTCCTCTCCACCCCGCGCCGCCGGATCGCCGCCGGGGCGGTCGCCGCCGCGACGGTTTTCGCCGCGCTGAGCGGACCGTCCTCCTTCGCCTCGGCCACGGATGCGGCCTCCGCATCCGGCTCCGCACCGGCATCCGCGTCCGCGTCCGCGTCCGCGAACAAGCCGGGCGGCCCGGCCAAGGTCAGCGGGCAGGGACGGATCTTCTACACCTACGCGCCCGACGACGACATCCGTTTCACGGTGGATGCGACCGCGGCGCCCTTCAGCCGGCCCGTCGACACGTTGCCGAAGGGCATGCCCACCGACGCCCGGGGCACGGTCACCATCTCCCACTGGGTGGCCGAGACGAACGAGACCCGGACGGCGGAGGCGGCCGTGGACTGCCTGGTCACGGGCGGCGATACGGCGACGCTCACCGCTGTGATCACCAAGTCGGTCGACCCCGAAGAGATCGGCACCCGTTACGGGTTCAGCGTCAAGAGCGGAGGCCCGGGCCGCGGCCGGTTCTCCTTCAGCTGGGGCGTCGGCAATCTCGACGTCGTCGACGGCAAGCCCGTCATGCCCAGGGTCGGCACCTGCATGGCCCCTGCCCCCTTCGCACCGGTCACCGAAGGAGGCTTCAAGGTCACGCACGCGGACCTGCCCGCACTGCCGGCCGGATGGCAGCCCGGCGCGGGCCGGTGACAGCACGGAAAGACGGTCCGGAAAACGGCACGGAACAGACAGCAGAGGCAGAGGATCACAGACGTCATGGCACTTCCGACGACGACCCGCCCCCCGTCCACGAGACCGGACCGGCCGGTGGTTTCCCGTCCGATCCGGTGGGCAGCGCACGCTGCCGCCCTGAGCCTGGTGCCTTCGGGCCTGTGGCGCTGCGCGGTGGCCCTCGGCATGCCCTCCGGATTCGGCGAGGGAAATGAGCTGCACGAGGGCAACTTCCCGGGGTGGACGTCCCTCTACCTGATCGCGCTGAGCGTCTTCGCCGAATGCCTGGGACTGCTCACCCTGGGCCTCATCCGGCCGTGGGGCGAGAGAGTGCCCCGCTGGATACCGGTTCTCGGGGGCCGGCGGATCCCCGCCCTGGCAGCGGTGGTCCCGGCCTCGGGGGGAGCGGCGGTGCTCACCGCGATCACGACCCTGGCGGCGTGTGGCGGGTGGAACGAGGAGATGCGTGCCGCCGATGCACCCAAGGGCGCGTCCGCCTGGCTGATGACCGCCTGCTACCTCCCGCTGCTGGCCTGGGGCCCGCTCCTGGCCGTGGTCACGATCGCCTACTACCGCCGTCGGCGCAGGGAGGAAGACTGACGGCGGCGTACGGGCGGGTGCCGACCCCAGCCAGGGGGACGGCACCGGCCCGCGGTCGGGGGACCTCAGCCGGTACCGCCCGGCCTCGCCGTGCAGCCGCTCCCAGGCCGCCGTGAACATCTCGTGCAGCGGTGCGGTCGGCAGGATCCGCCCGAACGGGGAGTGGATCCGGTTGCTCCACAGCGGCCGCACCAGGTGCGTCGCCAGCTTCGCGGTTTCCAAGGGCAGGTGCGGGGCCTTCAGCTCGGTCCAGTCCCCGGGCAGGAACACGGTACGGCCCGCCCGTGCCCGCTTTGCCTCCGCCACGGCGAGTTCAGCTCCTGCCGACGGGCTTGGATCAGCCAGGAAACATGCTCGACGAGCTCGTGCGGGACGTCGAGCGTAGAAGAATTCCCGGCCGGGAAGCCGTCTGATTGGTGTGGTCACCCAGGGGCCGGCGCCGATGCATGTCGGCGAGGATCGCAACGCCCTTTCGCCCGCTCCCAGCGACTCCATCTGGTCGACCGCCACCTGCTCGCCCGGTGGGCCGCCGGCTCGACTCCGCTGTGGGAACTCCTGGGCGCGGTTCCCTCTCCCCGCCGTCCCGCCTCCGGGTCCTGATCCCAGACGAGCACGGTGGCGTCAGGTGAACGTTTGGTCAGGAACGTCGCGCGTGCGCCGTGGCCTCCTCAACGCCCGCCCGGTCGCGGCCACGGCCACGGCCTCGTCCGAGGCACTGCTGCCGGCCAGGGTCAGCCAGTCCGGGCGTTCCTCGGCCGGGCTGCGGGGCCCTATCGGTTCCGGCTGGTGATCGAGGACGTAACGGGAGGTTTTTGTCGGGTCGGCGCCCCCACGACGGCGCGGCCGAGCCGTCCCCGGCCGCCGGGAGCCGCTGAAGCAGCTCGCCGGTGCCCCTACCCGGATCCTGAGCGGTCAGGCTATTTTTGGCCGGATGCAGCCACAGCAACCTTCTACGCCCGACACCCCCGCCTCGACGTACCCCGTGCAGCCCGGCGGGCGCACGAGGACCGTAGTGCTCTCCCTCGTCGCCGGGCTCGTGCTCGGCGCTGCGGGGGTGGGCGCCGCCTGGGCGATGAGCGCCGGCTCCAACTCCCCTGCCGGCGAAACGTCGGCAGCAGATGCGCGCGCCGCCTGCGAGGCGCTCGACGGGTTCGATGCGGGGAAGTACACCGAGAAGGGTCCTGCCGGCGAGATCGCCGTCAACCGCTATGCGGCAGCCGGGGCACTCTCTGCGTCGGCGGCAGCAGGCGACGCGAAGTACAAGGAACTCGCACAGGCCATTCGTCGCTCACAGGATCGTCACGCCCAGGTCTTCGACTTCGACGCGACGGCGAAGAAGGACTTGGACCAGGCTCGGGAGATCTGCCGCGGCCTGTAGCTCGGCTGGGCCCCCACGGGCGCCCTCCGAGGCCGAGATAGGTGCCGGCCCCGGCTGCAGCGGTGAGGTGGGCGAGCCACTCGGATCGGTCGGTCCGGGCGGGCAGGACGCTTCCGGTCAGGACGCGGTCTGTCCAGCCGAGGAGGAGAAAGTCACGGGGAAGAGGTCGGGCCAGAATTCGGAGGCGTCGCGTCGGCCCTCACTGGTCGTAGGCCCATGCCCGGCCGGTCTGGCGGTACTCCTCGACAGGGATGGGCGCGCCGCCAGCCCGCATCCGCGCGGTGTAGGGGAAGGGGCGTCGCGCACTTCGAGCCATCATCTGGCCGCCGGGCAGGCACGGCCAGATCCGCTCGCGGCGGCGCGCCGTCGGCTCATGGCAGAGCCGATCCGGGCCCGTTGACTGCCGCCCGGGCCAGTCCTACCGGCGCCGGCCGCGACGTGCTCGATGTACGTCTCCAGCGGCTGGAAGCCCCACGCTGCCCGTAGCACCTCGACCTCGTCCGGGTTCGCCACCGGGTACGGGACGAGTGCCCTTTGGGCGTCGAGGATCCGCAGGCGTACGAAGAGCAGGGCATCGGCCGCGAGGGCGATCCCGCACAGCGCGTCGGCGTCGAGGCCGATGGTGTTCACGGCGATGTCGGAGGTGGTGGGAGGGGCGGGCGCCGCGTCGCCGTGGTCGTCCACCCATGCTCGGACGGTGTCGCCCCTTCGGGAGCCGGCCGGGACGGGGATGGTCTGCTCGTGAGCGGTGCCCGCCGGGTAGTGCCAGGTGGCGGGGGCCACGGTCACGGTCGGGCGTCGGCTGAGTCAGCGGCCACGTACCGGTCCCGGCAGTGGTGGTGGCCGTCGTGGGATGCCGGTGGAGGGCGGTCTCCGCTGCGGCGCGGCTGCCGTCGTCCCATACGGCCCGGCCGACCAGGACGCCGCAGAGTGCGGCCAGTAGGCAGGCCAGGCCGAAGGCGGTGTGCAGGCGGGTGCGGGTGCGGTTGGCGTCCCGCCTGAGCGGGTTGGCGGCCATACGTCTGGTCCGCTGGTGCGTTGGGTGCCTTCGCGTGTCCGGTACGGAGCCGCCCGCCCGGTCAGGCTGCGAGCTCGGCGCTGATGTGGTGGGCCCAGGTCCGGATGCGTTCGGGGTTGCGGTAGTCGCCGCCCTTGCCTTCGTGGAGCAGGGCCTTGGCGAGGAACCCCGGGGTGCGGGCGGTGACGCTGCCGCCGAAGGTGATGTGCTCGCGGGCGCCCACCAGCTGCATCTGCCGGGCGACGGCGGCGACCGGCGGGATGTCCCGCTCCTCGGCGGAGCGGTCGAGTGGGCCGCTGCTGAACATCCAGACGGGGCGGTGCCGCAGCAGGTCGGCGTTGCGTTCCGCGCAGCGCCTGGCCTTGCCGCTCCAGTGGCCCGCGTAGAGGGCGCCGCCGAGGACGACCGCGTCGTAGTCGCGGACGTCGTCGACGTCGTCAGCCGGCAGGACGACCGCGTCGAGGCCGTCCTCACGGAGGGCCGTGCCGATCTGTTCGGCGATGCCGGCCGTGGCTCCGTGCTCGGTGCCGTAGGCGACCAGGACTCGCTTGGTGGTCATGGTGTTTGCTCCTCGTCCTGTGCTCCGGGATGTGTGAGCGGGGCTGGTCTCACTGTCGCGCGGGAGGCCGCTTGTCCGCTTGGGCCATGCGACTCTCGGCCGGGGCCGTTCGGCCCTCCCCGTACCGGCGTTCCTCACCCGCGGCGACGTGCTGCTCGAAGGGGAGGGAAGCTGTCGGGGCGACGGAGATCGAGTCGATCCCGACGCCGACGCCGACGAGGAAGGCGGCGAAGGCGGGGGCGTTCTCGTCGAACACGTCGGCGAGGGCCTCGGAGTCCCGGTCCACCCCCAGGGTGAGCTGGGTGAGGTCGTTGCTGCTGATGGAGAAGCCGTCGAAGCGCTCGCCGAAGTCCTGGGCGAGCGAGATGTTGGCGGGGATCTCGGCCATCACGTAGACCTTGAGCCCGCTCTCGCCCCACCGGAGCCCTTCGGCGGCCATGACGTCGAGGGCCTCGTCGGCCTCCAGCAGGGTGCGGCAGAAGGGGATCATGCGGCGCGCTTCGTGATCGGTTCCCAGTCGGGGTCCGTGAGCGAGGTGACCAGCACGACACCCGCGGGGAGGCGGTCCAGGTCGACGGGGGTGTCCAGGAGTGAGACGGAGCCGGCACCGACGCCCTCGCCGACGGCGAGCCCTCCGCGAGCACCTCGCCGGGCAGGCCTGTCAGGCGGCAGCGGCGCAGGGTCGTGGTCCGGCGGCGGGACTGCACCGTCTCGGGGCGGGCCTGGACGATCGCCGGCTCGCCGGTGATGCCGTCTTGGCCCACTCCCGGTCCATCGGGCAGCCGTGGTGCTCCTCGACCGCGACGGCCCACTCAGCGGGCCGGCGCGCCTCGGCGTCGGTGGCGTCGGTCAGGACGCGGCGGTCCTGCTCCTCGGCGCTGGTGTCGACGGTGTCGGTGAGGCCGCCCTCCGCGTAGACGGCCTTGCGGCGCCTGGCCCCGCCACTGACGTCGTTGACGGGAAGGACGGGGGACCCGGGGTTGCCGCACGGCGGGCGGGCTCACGTGACAGGCACGTCCTGCCGGACGATCGTTACGGGGCACGGGGCGTGGAGTGCCACCTGCTGGCTGACGGAACCGAGCAGCGCACGACGGAAACCACCGCGCCCACGGCTGCCCACGACCAGCATGTCGGCGCCGTCGGCAGCGTCCACCAGGACCTCCGCCGGGTGGCCGTGCACCAGGCGCTCCCGCACCAGCGATGCGCCCTGTTCTCCGAGTACGGTGCGGACCTCGTCGATCAGACGCTTCTGGGCGTCTTCCTCGTCGAAGGTCGCGTCCACCGCGGGGGCCGACCATGACGCTTCGCCGGGGACCTCCCAGGCAGTGACGGCCTCCACCGTTCCGCCGACGAGGCCGGCGTACCGCACCGCCCAGCGCAGCGCGGCCTGGGACGAGGGCGACCCGTCGACGCCCACCACGATCCTGGCTGCCTCACGTTGCGTGTCCACGCCCTTCACCCCTTTCACTCTCGATTCCAGCGTGTGCGCGGTACGGGGACACCTCCACAGGAGCGAGGCGGAACCAGCGTTCCTGACCTGGGGCGACCGTTGCGTCGTCGGCGGCGGGGGCGAGTCCCACGATGCCGCGCTCGGCGAGGGCGGAGGGTGCTGGCCATGGCACCGAGATGGATGCCCTCGCCGGTGGTGCGGCCTTGAACGTCGGTGATGTCGCCGAGCAGGGCTTCCAGGTCTGGCGCAGGTGGTACGCCATTGTTCTCGCTCAGAGCTCGCCGTCTAAGGCGTACCCGCGCCGGGCGAAGAGCCCGGCGAGTTCGGCGGGACGGAAGAGGTCCTGGTGGAAGCGCAGGGGCGTACGCCGTCCAGCCGGGGCCGGCCGTCCAGCAGCTCCCGGTATTCGTCGACGGCGTCGAACGGGCGTGCGCCCTCGCCTGGGCGCCTTGGCGCCCACTGGATGAGGCAGCCGTTGAAGGCTTCCTTTCGCGCGGCCGCGTGGCGGACCGCCGGGGCGAGTAGGACGGCGTCGGTGTCGAAGGGCACTCATGGCGCGTGCACCACACGACGGCCGGTGAGCCGGACGGGGTCGAGTTTCATCCAGTGGGTACGGGGGCCGCCGGCCCAGGGGTGGGAGCGGGCGGTGGCGGTGAGGTGCCGGATCTCTTGGGGGTCGGTGACGGCCCGCAGTTCGCCCACGGCGAGGACGCTCCAGCCGCCGGCGGTGACGTCGTCGATGTTGTCGATCTCGAAGGCGATCTCCGTGCCCGCCGCCCGGGCCGCGAGGGTCTCCGCGGCGGTGCGGAAGGCGATGGTGGTGCCGGCGACCGTGTAGTTGACCGGGAGGACGGCCGGGCCCTCGGGGGTGAAGACGGCGATGCGGCCCACTCCGTGCGTGCCCAGCAGCTCCCGGCACTCTTCCTCGTCGAGGGGGGCCAGCACGGTGTCGCGGCGGGCGGTGGCCCGGCCGCGCACCCGGCCGGCGTTCGCGCCGGTCAGGTCGTCGACCGTGACACCGAGGACGTCGGCGATCCGCACGAGGAGGCCGACGGCCGGGCTGGCAGTGTTCTCCTCCAGGTAGGCGATGTAGTTGCCGTCGGCTCCGCACTGCCGGCCCAGCTCTTCACGGCTCAGGCCCAGGGCTACGCGGCGGGCCGCCAGCCGGCGGCCCAGGTCCGTGCGACCGGCCGTGGCGCCGGACTGCGGGTGCGGGGTAGGGGGGATGCTCTTCATGGCGATCACTGCTCCCTGGGCGGCACGGCGACCGCGTCGTGCTGTGGGCCTCCGAGGACGACCTTGAGCGCGCCGGTGTCGGCGGCGCGGGAGAAGACGTCGTACGCCTCCTCCACCTCGTCCGGCGCGAAGCGGTGGGTGACCATCACGGCGCCGGGCAGCATGCCGGCGGCCATCATGGGCGGCAGGAGGACGGCCGGCTTGCCGTGGACGCCAATATCGGCGACCCGGCTGCCGGGACGCACCCTGCGGGTGCACATCCCGAACGCCTCGGGCACCCCGACCGCCTCGATGAACACGTCCGCGCCCAGTCCTCGGGTCAGGTCCTTGACCAGCTTCTCCGGAGCCTCCTGAGCACTGGCGGTGGCGCCGAGGTCGCGGGCGGCGGCGAGCCGGGACACGTGGAGGGCGAGTGCCTTCATGGCGCGGCCTTCTCTCTGTGTGCGGTGCGGAGGTGGGCTCACCGCCAGGCTCTGCCCGCGTCCCACTGTCCCGCTTGGGCCGGTCGGTCCCCACCGGGGACCGGTAGGGCCCCTCCCGTCCGGCCGGGCCGGTGAGCAAGTTCCTGGTCGAGAGCGGCCATGTCCGGGTCCTCGTCGACTGCGGGCTCTTCCAGGGTGGCGCGGAGCTGCGCCGCCGCAACTGGGACAAGCTGCCTTGCGATGCCGCCGACATCCATGCCGTCGTCGTCACCCACGCCCGCCTGGACCACTGCGGCTATCTGCCGCGCCTGGTCCGGCACGGCTGGCCCAAGCACCGGCCCGCCAGACCCTCTACGACGGTGAAGTTCTTCGACCCGGTCCCCGTCGGCAGCGAGGTCGAGATCACCGTCGGGACCAGGCTCACGCTCCACCGCGGCGGCCACTTCCTCGGCTCCGCGTAGGCCTGCCCGACCCCCGTAACGCCGTCGGCATCGTCGGCTTCGCCGCCGCCGGCACCCCCGCGCCCGGGATCTGGCGGCCCGTACGCGCCGGGGTCGCCGACGTCCCACGCTTCTCCGCTCACGCCCACGCCGACGCCGACGCCGACCAGATCATCGGCTGGCTGCGCAGCGCGCCGCCCCCGCACACCGCCTACCTCGTCCACGGCGAAGAGGGCGCCGCCGAGACCCTACGCGGCCGGATCACGGACGAGCTGGGCTGGACGGCCGTCGTACCCATCCGTTGAGGTGGGCCGGACGGCCCCCGCGGTCTGCACCACGCGGCCCTCCCGGCCCCCGCCGCACCCTGTGCACCGTGAGGGAGAGGGATCGGAGGCACACCATGAGCACGATGCACGCCTCCTCGACCTGTTCGCACCCCAAGGCAGCGGAACCCCGCTCGCCTACGCCCGTTGAGGACCCGCCATGACTTCCACCTCCGGCTCCACCCCGTACACCGTCGCCGACGTCATGACCACCAAGGTCATCGCCCTCACCCCCGACACCGGCTTCAAGGACATCGCCGCCGCGATGGGACGGTGGAAGGTGACCGCCCTCCCCGTCATCGAAGGCGAAGGCCGCGTCGTCGGCGTCGTCTCCGAGGCCGACCTCCTGCCCAAGGAGGAGTTCCACGAGCACCGCCCCGGCCTGATCGAGCAGATGCGCCGCCTCGGCGACACCGCCAAGGCCGGCTCCACCCGCGCCGAGGACCTCATGACCACCCCCGCCGTCACCATCCGCCCCGACGCCACCCTCCCCCAGGCCGCCCGCCTCATGGCCGACCGGCACATCAAGCGCCTCCCGGTCGTCGACGCGGACGGCACCCTCAAAGGCATCGTCAGCCGCGCCGACCTCCTCAAGATCTTCCTCCGCACCGACGACGAACTCACAGAGGACATCCGCCAGAACGTCGTCGAGCGCCTCTTCCCGCTCTCCCACCAAGCCGTCGAAGTCACCGTCTCCCACGGCATCGCCACCCTGACCGGCCAGGTCAGGGACCACACCCTGATCCCCCTGGCCGAACACCTCACCCACTCCGTCGAAGGCATCGTCGACGTCCACTGCCGGCTGGAGGCCAACACGGCGGCCTGAACGTCATGGGGATGTGGCGGGGCCCTGCACACCAAGGGCCGGCACGTGCCTGCGAGGGGCCGCAGACTCCATGAATTGCAAAAATCTGCAATTCCATACATCCTTAGATGGCCCCCCTCCCCCGTGGCTGGGGCTGGGTGATCGAGCGAAGGAGACACCGTGCCGGTTCCGCTGTATCAGGCGAAGGCCGAGTTCTTCCGCATGCTCGGGCATCCGGTGCGCATACGCGTCCTGGAGCTGTTGCAGGCCGGGCCGATGCCGGTACGGGAGCTCCTCGCGGCGATCGAGGTGGAGCCTTCGGCCCTGTCGCAGCAGCTGGCGGTCCTGAGGCGGTCGGGGATCGTGACCTCGACGCGGGACGGCTCGACCGTGGTCTACGAGCTGGCCAGCGGGGACGTGGCGCAGCTGATGCTCGCGGCCCGGCGGATCCTGACCGAGGTGCTGACCGGTCAGACGGAGCTCTTGGAGGAGCTGCGCGAGGGCGAGGTCGCGGCTTCGTGAACCCCGTTCTGCTGGGTGCGGCTGACCGCCTGCGTGCCGTGATGCCCGCTCGCGCCGACTTCCGGCTGATGGCCCGGAATCCGCGGAGGAACCTGCTTGCCGGGCTGACCGTCGCGATCGTGGCGCTGCCTCTCGCGCTGGGCTTCGGAGTGTCTTCCGGTCTTGGCGCCGAGGCGGGACTGGCGACGGCGGTGGTCGCGGGCTCGCTGGCCGCGGTGTTCGGAGGGTCCAACCTCCAGGTGTCCGGGCCCACGGGTGCGATGACCGTCGTCCTGGTGCCGATCGTGGCCCGGTACGGGCCCGGCGGCGTGCTGACCGTCGGAGTGATGGCGGGTGTGCTGCTGATCGCGCTGGCGCTGCTGCGGGCGGGGCAGTACATGCGGTACGTGCCGGCGCCGGTGGTGGAGGGTTTCACTCTCGGGATCGCGTGCGTGATCGGCCTGCAGCAGGTACCCAACGCGCTCGGGGTAGCCAAGCCCGAAGGGGAGAAGGTCCTGCTGGTGGCCTGGCGGGCGGTGGAGGCGTTCTTCGCGGCGCCGAACTGGACCGCGGTCGGCCTTTCCCTCGGTGTGGCCGTGGTGATGCTGGCCGGAGCCCGGTGGCGGCCGGGGATCCCGTTCTCGATCGTCGCGGTCATCGCCGCGACCGTCATCGCGCAGCTCTTCCACCTGGACGCAGCGGCCCCCATCGGGGGCTTGCCGTCCGGGCTGCCGGCCCCCTCCCTGGCCTTCCTCGACGTCACCGCGCTCGGCTCCCTGATCGCTCCGGCGGTCGCCGTGGCGGCGCTGGCCGCCCTGGAGTCGCTGCTGTCGGCGACGGTGGCGGACGGGATGACGGTGGGGCAGCGGCACGACCCGGACAAGGAACTGTTCGGGCAGGGCATCGCCAACCTCGCCGCCCCGCTGTTCGGCGGGGTCCCCGCGACGGCCGCGATCGCCCGTACCGCCGTCAACGTCCGCACCGGGGCCTCCTCCCGCCTCGCCGCCCTCACCCATGCCGCCGTTCTCGCGGTGATCGTGTTCGCCGCGGCCCCCCTGGTTTCGAAGATCCCGCTCGCCGCGCTCGCCGGCGTGCTGCTGGCAACGGCCATCCGGATGGTCGAGGTCGGTGCACTGCGCGCGATGGCGAAGGCCACCCGCTCGGATGCCGTGGTCCTCGTCCTGACCGCCGTGGCCACCCTGGCACTCGACCTCGTCTATGCGGTGATCATCGGGCTCGTCGTCGCCGGGGCGCTCGCGCTGCGCGCGGTGGCAGCCCAGGCCAGCCTCGACCGGGTCGACTTCCGCCCTGATCTGCCCGGTGAGCACAGCGACGAGGAACACGCGCTGCTCGCCGAGCACATCGTCGCCTACCGGATCGACGGTCCGCTGTTCTTCGCCGGCGCCCACCGCTTCCTCCTCGAACTCTCCGAGGTCTCCGACGTCCGGGTGGTCATCCTGCGCATGTCGCGTGTGACGACCATGGACGCCACCGGCGCCCTCGTGCTCAAGGACGCGGTCGAGAAGCTGAACCGGCGGGGCATCGCCGTGATGACCTCCGGCATCCGCCCCGGCCAGCGCCAGGCCCTGGCATCCGTCGGCGCCCTCGAACTCCTCCAGTACGAGGGCCGCGAGTACGCCACCACCCCCGAAGCGATCGCCGGGGCCCGCAAGCACCTCGAACAAGCCGGGCTCCTGCCCGTCCGGCACCGCCCCCATCAGCACCGCACCCGGAAGGCACCGCGATGACCGCCCCCGCCCCCGCAGGCCTGCGCATGATGGAGGTCTCCGGCACCGAGGCCCTCTGGCTCCTGGAGGGTGCCACCCAGGGCAGGCTCGTCTACCTCCAGCGTCAGCAGGCCGTCATCCGCCCCGCCACGCATGTCATGGAGTACGGCCGCCTCATCGTGCGCGCTCCCGTCCAAGCGGCCGCGGCTCTGGGCAGGGCAGGGCTGACCTATCAGGCCGATGAGATCCATCCTGTCGGCACGGGCTGGACCGTCAGCGCCTACGGGCCGGCCGATGTCATCAACGACCCGGACGAGGCCGCCCACTACCGGCGCACCCTGCCCGGCTGGAGCCACGGCCCCCACGACACCCTGCTGCGCCTGCACCCGCAGTCGGTGTCCGGGTTCCGCCTCGCCCGCCCCGTCCACCGGGTGGGCCGATGACGGCGACACGGCTGGAGACGCTGCCGTACCGGCACGTCCTGACCGTCCCCGCGACAGGCTCGGCCGTCCGCATCGCGCGTGAGACCACCGAGCTGGTGCTGGTCGAATGCGGGGTCGGCCTGCGCCACCCGAGCACCGGGCCGGCCCTGCTGATCCTGTCCGAGCTCGTCACCAACGCGATCCGGCACGCCGCCGCCGTGACCCCGATGATCACGGTCACCTACGCACACGGACCCGGTGTGTTCGCCTTCGCCGTCCACGACCGCCACCCCTACCAGCCGCCGCTCTTCGGGGCCCTGGCCACGGCGCCCGGCAGCGGCCTGGCCACCGTAGCCGAAATGACCACGGGGCTCGGCGGAACCGCCGTGACGCGCGGCGACGCCGACGGACGCGGCAAAAGCATCTGGATCACCCTGCCCCTGTGAAGCCGAGGAATACGACGATGACGATCGAGTGGCGCTACACCACCCACGACCACCTGGGAGTGCTGTCCCTGGCCGGATACCTCGGCGCGGACGCGACCGCCCGCTTCACCGGCGCCATCGGCTGGGCCGAAGCGCGCGGAAGCGGGCCGGTGATCCTGGACCTGACCGAACTGCTGGGCTGGTCGGCCGGAGGACAGCTCGCGGTCGCCCAGGCCGCCCGGCGCCTCGCTGCCGCCGGACGAAACCTCGAACTGGCCGCGATCCCCGCCGACGGCTCCCTCGTTCCCGACGCCAACGGACCGGCCATCCCCGTCCACTGCGATCTGCCCACCGCCCTCGCCGCCCACTGCGGCGGGGCGGCGATGTCCACCGGCCGGGGCGAGGCAGCGGGCAAGGAGTGGCACACCGACCACTGGCCCGGCACCTCGAGCCACGCAGCACCGGCCCTCGGCTGACCCTCCCCCACCCCCTCAGGCCTCTACGAGAACACCAAGGAAGACAGCACCATGAGCGACATCATCGTCAAGGACTCCAACGGCACCCCGCTCCAGGACGGCGACTCGGTCACACTGACCAAGGACCTGAAAGTGAAAGGCACCTCGGAGACCCTCAAGCGCGGCACCCTGGTCAAGAACATCCACCTCACCAGCAAGCCCGGCGAGGTCGAGTGCAACACCAAGAAGGTCAAGGGCCTCGTGCTGAAGACAGAGTTCCTGAAGAAGGCCTGACCCCACGCTGGAGCGGCACAACCGCAGTACCCGAGAATTGGAATCTGCAATTGTGGAGGTCACACACTGTGTGGGTGGGGGCGGAAGGGCTGTCCCCATGACGATGAGCGTTGGGTGGATCAGGTGCGCAGTACACGCGTGACGAGCAAAGCGGGCGAAGCCGCCCATACGCGGGCGCCGCTCTACCAGCTCAAGGCGGAGTTCTTCAAGACCCTCGGCCACCCGGTCCGCATCCGCGTTCTGGAACTGCTGAGCGAACGGGAGCACGCCGTCGCCGAGATGCTGGCCGAGGTCGACATCGAAGCGGCCAGCCTCTCCCAGCAACTCGCCGTCCTGCGCAAGGCCAACCTCGTCCTCACCCGCCGCGAGGGCTCCAACGTGTACTACCGGCTCACCAGCCCCGAGGTCGCCGAACTGCTGCGCGTCGCCCGCAGCATCCTCTCCGGCGTCCTGCAAGGCCAGGCCGAACTCCTGGCCGACCTGCGCGCCACCGGCCCGCAGTAGGGCTGCTCCGAGGGCACTCCGCCATCGGACCACGAACGGCGGCCGCCTCCCGTAAGTGTGGGTTCACTCGCGCTTCTGACACCGGGAGGCGGCCGCTCCCTGTCATCTCGGCCCGCCGGACCCGGATCTGGCGGAGGCCGCGGCGGGGCAGGGAATCCCACCGCCGCCCGCGCCCGGCCGACGTGTTCACTTCTGGGCGTGCCGGCCGAGGTAGAACAGCAGCCACACGAAGCCGGCGAACAGATGCGTCCCGAAGATGTAGAAGAAGGCGCGCAGCGCGACACCCTTCTCCAGCCACTTCTCGTGCTCGGTCGCAGCGCCGTTCTCGGACTTCTCCCTCACAGCCGCTCGCCTCCATCCCCGGCACCGCCGGCTACGTGCCCACTGCCCGGGCCGGTGTACGGGCGGACGCGGACCTTCACGCCATGACGACCCGCCCAGGCCACGAGGTCGCCGATCTCGTCCGCGCCCGCCGTGTGCGTGGCCGGTTCGGTGCCGGCGTCCAGGTAGGTGATCTCGTACATGCGTGCCTCCTCTTGGCCGGTGCTGGTCACGGGGTGCCTTCCGGCGGGATGAAGCGGACCATGACCGCCTTGGCCCGCCGATCGGCAGCGGTCAGCGTGAACTCGGCGTCCGGGGACTGCTGGGCATGGCGTACGGCATGGGTAAACAGCTCGCTGACGACCAGCGGGGCGGCACCGCACAGCGAGGAGCCGACCGCGAGGCCGAAGAGCACCAGGGACTTCTCCGACCGCGTCTGGGTCTTGCCGCTGGGATGCCGGGCCACTACCGGGCCCCTGGCCGGCGGGGGCCGCCATAGGGGGTCATGACCCCTCCTCCCCTTCGACGCCGGTGACCACGCCGTGATCGTGAGCCACGCGGAGCGCGTCCTCCAGTTCCTCGGCGGCCTGCGCCTCCTCGAAGGCGTCGCCGGCCTCATGCGCTGCCGCCTGGCGAGCCCGCGCCATGCGGACTCGTTCCGACGCCGCCTCCGCGAAACCGGTCACACCACCACCCCCGCCATATCAAAACTAGTAAATTGCATAACTCTGCAAGTCTAGCCCGGGTTGGCGGTTTGCGGGGAAAGCACGCTCTGGGCGGCGCACGCAGCCAGGGGGGTTCCGGGCAGCGCCGCCCACCAGCGATGATCGGGCAGGTGCGCCGGCATCGTCGGATGCCGGGGCCGTACGGCGACCCCGTCGATAAGAATCCGTCCGCCGATCCGCTCCATGCAGGCATGCACGTCGGCGCTGCCTGTCCCGTAAACGCTGGCTGGGTTGCGCCTGGGTGAGAGCGGGATGCCCGCGAGACTCCGGCGCGGCGGCTGTGGCAGCCTGCTGGCGTGCCATGGGAGCTGCGAGAACATGCAGGCCGTCACTACGCCGTCCTGTTCCACTACGCGTTGCCGGACGACGCCTGGGCCGTGGAACTGAGCGAGGCTCGGCCTGCGCCGGCCAACCCCGGCGCCGCGGTGACCCATTTTCCCGGTCCTGCTTGCCTGGTAGCGCTTGTCCCAGACGAGGACCCGAATCTGGAACCGACCGTTCGTGTCTACAGCCCTGACGAACGCGTGGTGCCCTACGAGATCATGCGCTGGTTCATGGAACAGGTGGCCGACCAGGTTGAACGCTGCCGCATCGCGTTCGAGCAGGCAGGACCTGAAGCAGTGGAATGATCATGCAGTGCTGGTGTGATCACCGCGTCAGAGCCCTCCTGGATAGCCCCGTTCAGCGGACTGAGCCCACGGCAGTTCGGGAACCTGATCTCCGCGTTACGCCGTCAGACGGCCCGGCGAGTGCCCTCGTCGTCGCAGGGAAGCTGGGTGGCCGGGTGGTGGGCGAGGAAGCGCGCGTAGCCTGACGCTCGACCTCGCTGATCGCCGTCGGCTGCACGTCGATGATGCCGCCGAAAGGCCGGTCGACGTCCCGGATGATGACCAGCATCGTCGTCAAGAGCGCGGTGATCACCGCCAGAGTGACCAGCTGACCGCGGTTGTTCTTCCTCGGCAGGCAGATACCGAGGGCCATCACGGTGATGAAGAGGGTCGCGAGCGAGCAGGGGGCGCCGACGGTCCGTGACCGTCGGACATGGCCGGCCACTCCTGCTTCCGGACCGCGCGGGCGTAGGACCGCTGCGCCTCGGGCGCGTATTCAGCGGTCTCCACCAGCTGATCCAGAGCCCGGGCCGCAGCCATCGGTTGGCGGCGAGGCCTGCGACCAGGGCGACGACGGCAACGACGATGACGAGGGCCACGAGCGGCCACCTCCGAGTGCAGGTGAAAGGTTCCCCTGCTGACGGCAGGGCGCCGTGAGCATTCCGTGATCGCCGGCGCGGTCCGAACGCAGAAACGATCATCCGCCTTCGTACGAGTGACCTCCTTCATGGCGCAGGCGGACCTCACCACACCGCTACTGGTAGAGCTCGCGGGCCGACGGGATGGCAGAGGGCTGCGCCGTGGGGGGGGTGTAGGCGAAGTTCAATACGGTGCGGCGTACGCCGGGACGGCTCAGGGGGCTGACGCGATGGGCCGTGGTGTCGCTGCGCAGCAGGTAGGCGTCACCGGCTCGGTGATGCCGGGTGTGTACGGGGCCGTTGTCGAGGACGTCGAGGGCCGAGGTGTGGGGAACGTATTGAAGGAGTCCGCCGTCGGCCGGTGTGTCTGGCGCCTCTAGGAACAGGACGAGTGCGTAGGGGTAGTCGTCGGTGTGTACGCCGTGGGTGTCACCCCCGCCGAGGGTGGTCATGTGCCGCGGTGAGTCGTCCATGCATGCCATGGCAGACCGGGCAGCGGAACATATCCGTCGGCGTGCAGGCGGGCGGGTGCCGGGTCGGTCGTTTCCGACGGGATGCGGTTCAGGAACACGGTCCGGACTCCTTGCCCATGGGGCAATGCTGGCTGGCCAGGATGAAGTCGCCGCTCACGGCCGCGGCGATCTTGTTGACGTGGTCGCGGGGTCACCGAGGTGCTGCATGTAGAGCGGTTGCCCAGCTGCGCCAGCCGCCCGTGACCGGTGGTGTTCGGCCCCGGAGCCGCAGGGCCCGCGGGCCCTGCGACCGCCTTCCCGGCAATCGGGTCAGCTGAAGACGACCGAGCGCACCTTCAACCGCTCCGAGCCCCCACCGGTGTACGGGCGCAGGTCGAACGAGGGGCCCTCGCAGTTCAGGTCCACGAAGACCCGCGCCCAGGCGTCCGTACGGT
Organism: Streptomyces sp. NPDC029216; assembly: GCF_040648015.1. NCBI lineage: Bacteria > Bacillati > Actinomycetota > Actinomycetes > Kitasatosporales > Streptomycetaceae > Streptomyces > Streptomyces sp. NPDC029216. Next base: position 28,867 of record NZ_JBEZWL010000054.1, read on the forward strand.
TCTTCGGAGAATGAGCGGGCTCGGGGTTCTCCTGGCCGACGCCGGGAAGGTTCAGGCACTCCCCGCTGCGCGGGGCGTTCAGAAAACCGGACGCCTCATAGCCCTCCACAGTCACATAGTCGTAGCGGAACTGACCCGTGGCGGCGACGGCCGAAGTGGGGACGGCAGCAAGAAGCAGCCCCGCACCGAGAACGGCCGTGACAGCGGAACGAAGACGCATCGAAAATGTCTTTCTGCTGGTGGGAACAACTGACGTGGCGATCTCTGCCCTCTCAGCCCCAGCACAGCCACCGCTCACACCTACGAGTGGCAGCGAAACGATCCCTCGTACACCCAAACGGCGCCCTCACTCCTCGGCGGGCCGCAGCTCCTCGGCTTGACCGGCATACCGCACGCAACGTGGCCCAAGGCAGCGTGTGGCCCATCCGCGCAGGGGCCGGGATCCGCGATGTGCCGCGGGCATCTCGGGTGGCCGGGTGCTCGGAAGTCGCACGTGTCGGGTCGGTAGGGAGCTGACGTCAGGCTGCCTGATCGTCCGACTGAGCCTTGATCGGTGCGGCCGACCTGGCGGCCTGCTCGATCTTCGCGCAGTGGGCTGCACGGGCTTCCCCGTCGATCTGCGTTTCGTGTTCGGCGCGCAAACCGGTCCGGCCGTCGAGGCCCTCGCGCAGGATATCGGCGTGCCCGGCATGCCGGATGGTCTCGCCGAGGACGTGAACCAAGATGGCGAACAGGTTCGTGTTGGGATAAGGCTCCGGCCACCACGGCACGTGGCCGGGGGCGTCGAGGGGAAGCTCGTTGATCGTCGCGTCCGAGTGTTCCCACGTGCGTCGGTAGAACCCGATGATCTGGTCGCGGGTCTCGTCCTCGGTCGCCCACTGATCGCTGCCGTCGGAGTCCTGCCACCGGGGCAGCGGTTCCGGGGAGGGCCGGTCGAAGACCTCGCCGAAGTACCTGGCCTCGACGGTGGCCACGTGTTTGACCAGGCCGAGGAGGTTGGTCCCGGTCACCGTCAAAGGTCGGCGGACGTCGTATTCGGACAAGCCGTCGAGTTTCCAGAGCAGTGCCTCGCGGTCCCGCCGCAGTCTGCCGTGCAGGTTGGCCTTCGCGAATTCATCGATCATGCGTCATGAACCTTCCATGAGGGTTACTGCGCGAAAGAACTACACGCATGCGTGTTCAGTGCCGTTCTCTGATTCCGTTGAGTAGTTCGGGACGGATCCGGGGGCCGGGGAAGTGGGCGGGTGCCAGGTGAGGACCCAGCCGGCGGTGAGCGCCGCCGCGACGCCTGCCAGGGCGATTGCGCCGCCTGTTCCGATCCCCGCGGCCACCCAGCCGAAGCAGACCGGCCCCACGCCCTGCAGCGTCATGCTGCCGGAGCCGAGGAGACCGAAGGCCTGGCCCTGGCCATCCTGCGGCAGGGCGTCGAGGAACGGCCGTTGCAGGCCGAGACCGTAGGCGAATCCGAAGCCGCAGAGCAGCAGCAGACAGGACGAGACGCCCACTCCGGGCTCGGCGGCGAAGCCGACCAGCGGCAGTCCCATCAGCGCGATCAACGGGACTACCAGTCGCTCCCGGCTGGTCGGCCGTAGCAGTCGACCCACCAGCAGGTCACCGACAAGCATGCCGACCGGCAGACAGCCCATCAGCACGGCGTACCAGCCGGGCGCGAAGTGCCGTCCTCCCGCGTAGGCGACGATCAGGCCTTCCGCGCCCGCCAGAAACGCGGGCGGTAGCCACTGGGCCAGCATCAGTCGTCGTACCGTCTGTCCGCGCAGCAGCAGGCCGGCGCCGTGCAGGCTTGCCCGGACGGCCCCGCCACCGCCCCGAGCGCTGCCGGGTGTGCCGCCGGACTCTCCCAAGTGCAGCCGGGGTAGCCGGATGCGGATAGCGAGCGCGCAGCCGAGGTAGAGGGCGGCGCTCACCGCGAGCGCCCGGTGCGGGCCGAGTACCGCGACGACCGCACCTCCCAGCGCCAGACCGAACAATTGCGCGCCGGAGGAGGCGATGTTGTTCAGTGAACGGCCCAGTACATAGGCATCGCCCTCCAGCCACTGGGCGACCAGCCGACTCGACGCGCCGCCGAACACCGGTGCGGCGAGGGCGACCAGCGCCACGACGCCGAGGCTTGCCGCGATCGGCATCCGCACCAGGGCGAGCAGCAGGGCGGCGGCGCACTCCAAGGCGTAGCCGCCGACGATGAGCGCGCGGGGCGGCAGTTGGTCGGCCAGTGAGCCCAGCAGCAGCGAGCCGAACAACTGCGGGAGGAAGCCGATGCCGAAGGCCAGTGCGCTGAGCAGCGCGGAGCCGGTGGTCGCGAAGACCAGCACCGAGAACGTGGTGATGCGCAGCGAGCCCGCAGTGATCGCGACGGTGCGGGTCGAGAAGAGCAGCCGGAATCGCGGCTCGGCCAGGACCTCCCGGTAGGTGGCACGGTGGTTGCCGTGCGTGGGTACGGCGGTTTTGGTCATGCCGCGTAGCCTCGCCGTGCGCCCACGCCACTCACCAATGATTCGTCGCTGGACGAATCGGAGCAGACGTCCGGCGGTAGCATGGCAGGGTGCTCCGTTTCGAAGTCTCCGTCGAGGACCTGCTGCGCAGCCGCTTCGCGCTGTCGCCCGCGATGGACCTCTGCTTCCTGCTGCGCTCGCTCGCCGGCCACGGCCGGCCGCTGCCGCAGGCCTGGGCCACGCGGCTCCTGCCGGCCTTTGAGCGGCTTCGCCGCGAGACCGAACTGGACGCCGCCCTCGCCCTGCAGACCCCGCAAGGCGGACCGAACTTCGTCGCCCCGCCCCCGCGCGGCCTCAACCAGACCTGGGCGGACGACCTGGCCGCGATCCGGGCCACACCGCTGGAAGCGGCCCGCCACGAAATCGCCACCACCGCGACCGGCCCGTCCGCCCGTGATCCCCGCGTACGTGCGGTGCTGGACTCGCCGGACGCCGTCTCCAGGATCGCCGAGGCGATGGACCGGGCATGGCACGAACTGCTCGCCGCGGACTGGCCGCAACTGCGCGCGATCTGTGAGCGCGATGTCGTGCACCGAGTGGGCGTGATCGGCGAACACGGATGGGCCACGACCATCGAGAGCCTGCACCCGGGCATCGCCTGGCGCGCCGGCGGCATCGAGATCGGCTTCCTCCGAGGCGGAACACTCCGCCTCACCGGCGACGGGCTCCTGGTGATCCCCTCGGTCTTCGTCGGGCATGTCGCCGCCCACATGGAAGACCCCTGGCCCAGGACCTTGATCTACTCGGCCCGCGGCACCGCCGCCCTGTGGGACGAACAGGAGACCCACCCCCAACCGGACGCGCTGACCGCCCTGGTCGGCCGGGCCCGAGCCCGGCTGCTGTTGGCGCTGGACGCCCCGGCCAGTACCAGCCACCTCGCAAGAAGCCTCGCCATGGCGCCCGGCGCGGTAGGTGACCACCTCGCCATCCTGCGAGGCGCGGGGCTGCTCGTCCGCGCCCGGTCCGGACGCTCGGTGCTCTACCGGCGCACTCCGCTCGGCGAGGCGCTGGTCGCCGGTTCGGGCTGAGGGCTCGGATCAGCACTGTTTTTGAGGCGCCGTCAGCAGATGGTTGCGCGGCCGAGGGTGAGGAAGGTCTTGGATGTCGGCGCGGACTGGCGTTCCCATCACCGCCGTGCTCGCAGTTCGGGGGGGCTTGACCGGCAAGGGCTCGCTCGCTCATCCAGCCTGCGGCTCAGGGTCCTCGCGCTAGGGTTCCGTTGACCTCCGCGGCACGCGCCAGTGCGGACCCTGGGGCGTGAGGCGGTTCTCCGGCGAGGCGGATAGTCGGAACGGCGGCAGCGTAGGTCCGTCCGTGGATGAAGTCCCGCAGCGTGACCACCTGGTCCCACGTCGGCGAGGAATGCCGGGGAGGGGCCGGCTCGGTCATGCCGCGATGCCACACCGAGGCCATTGTTCGAGGACACGGCCCGACTGATTCGGCGGTGGGGCAGCGTGTGGAGTCTGGCCGCGCACACCCGACTCCGTCTCGCCCGTCCACTCGCGCGCGCCACCAGCAAGCCGCCCGAGGCCCAAGCATGTCGAGCACCCGTGACGCCCTGGGCTGGACAGCCAGACACCGGTGCGACGGTTCCACCAGGGGAGGCCTGGGTCGGCGAAGGGATTGTTGAATGTGCCCCGGAGGATGCCGTCGTCTGCGGGTCTAGCCTGAAGCCCCTCCGGCTGCGCCGCCACGGTCACGGAGGGCGTTCAGGGCTTCGGGGACGCCGGCGTCGGCGGCACGCTGCAACCAGGCGCGGGCTCCCTCAACCTCCCCTTGCTGCTCCAGCAGGACACCGAGGTTGAACATGGCGTCGCGCTCGCCGGCGTCCGCGGCACGCTCATACCAGGTACGGGCTCCCTCGATGTCTCCCTGCTCGCTCAGCAGGACACCAAGGTTGTACGTGGCATCGGAGTCGCCGCGGTCGGCGGCACGCTGGTACCAGCCGCGGGCTCCCTCGGTGTCCCCCTCCAATCTCAGAAGGTTTCCGACGTTGCACATGGCGCCGGTGTGGCCGGCGTCGGCGGCACGCTCGCACCAGACGCGGGCTCCCTCGGTGTCCTGCTCCCTCAGCAGCAGGACACCCAGGTTGTGCATGGCTTCAGGGTCGCCAGCGTCGGCGGCGCGCCGGTACCAGGTACGCGCTCCCTCGGTATCTCCCTGCTTGTTCAGCAGGAGACCGAGGTTGAACATGGCGGTGGGGAGGCCGGCGCCAGCGGCGCGCTCGTACCAGGTACGCGCTTCCTCGACCTCCCCCTGCTCCTCCAGCAGGAGACCGAGGTTGGACATGGCGGGGGTGTGACCGGCGTCGGCAGCACGCTGGTACCACGTGCGGGCGCCCTCGGCCTCCCCCTGCTCCTCCAGCAGGACACCGAGGCTGGCCATGCTGTCGAGGTCGCCGGCGTCAGCGGCGCGCTGCAGCATCGCCTCCTGCCGCTCGCCCTTCTTGCGCATCCTCAGCCACCGCATGCCCTCGATCCTGCCGTGGCCCCAGGCCGCAGGCGACAGCTCGTGCCACGCCCTGCTCCACTCGGGCGATGATGGACGCCGGCGTCCGGGCGGCCAGGGCGACGGCCCTCCGGCCACGAGCCGCCGCACGGCGCGGACGCCCCTGCCGTCAGCGGATCGCGGCCTTGAGCGCGGCCCGGGCGACCTGCGTCTGCAGAGCACGGCCAAAGTCTCGAATCAACCTCGGCGGTGCCGTCCGTCTTCCACCCCGACACGCGCCCTTCGCCCATGACGTCTGCCCAGGTTCAGCCGAGCCAGACGATGTCGATGACATAGAGGCGGCCGCCGGCCCGGTTGATGAAGTAGACGGCCGTCAGCTGCCCGACGAAGGCGGAGCGGACGTCCTCTCCTTCGGGGTCGCGGCTGTCGAAGGCCGGGAAAGACCAAGGGTCGCGGGAGGCGATGTCCAGGACATCGCGGAGGATCTCCACCGCGTGCTCGGGGAGCGCGGTGAGCACCTTCGCGGCCTGTGGAGACAGACGGGCCGGCCACGCACTCACGGGCGTGCGCCCAGGACGTCGTCCAGGCCGATGCCGTCGGAGTCGTCCATGCCGGAGGCGATGAAGGCATCGACGGCCGGGGCGGCCGCCAGGCGGGCCTTCCATCCGCGGACGACCTCGTGAAGCGGGGTGAGGCTGTAGCTGTGCCGCGAGTCCTCCAGGGCCTCGGCCCAGTCCCGCTCGAAGGCAGGCACCCACTGGGCGGCCCGGCGGTCCGCCCGGATCCGTACGAGGAGCTCCGCAGCCGCGGTAGGAGCGGGGGCCGGGGGCGGTACGGGCGCGTGCTCGGGCTGGGCGCTCATGAACTCCTCCAAAATGTCTCCTGGTCACGGTACCGGGCCCGGGCGAGGAGCATGCAGGGATGCGCTCTTCCTCCTGCCGGGAGGGGGAACGACGCCTCTCGTCGGTCGGCTCCGGGTCATGTTGATCTCGCTTGCGAAGGCGGCGTGCCCGGACCCCGGGAAGGTGTTGGCCGGTTCTCGCGGGCGATCCAGCCGAGGAACTCGTCGGCCAGGCTCTCCAGCGTCCTGCCGTGGCGCGCCGCCGCGTACCACGTGTCGAGGTGGTCCCCGGGGTTGTGCGGGTTGAGCGCCCCGCACCGCAGACCGGCCGCATCGAACTGGCCTCCCAGACATACGGCGCCGTCCGTACCGGTCGAGGCCCAGACGAGCACTCCCTCGCGCCACAGCACGTCGACGGGTGCGTCCACGCAGAAGTCGTCCGGCTCGGGGGCGGTGGACGGCCACGTCGCCACCCGCTCGGCGAGCCGCTCCACGACCGGCCGCCATGCGTCGCCGAGCTCCCAGTCCGCGAGGTACTCCTCGAATGCGTTCACCGGCCCAGTGTGCGACGGCCCGGTCGGGCCGATTGCTGCGGAGCGGCGTTCATCGAAGCGGCCGCCGTCCCGCCCGAGAAGCGCAGCTTCACCGTGCGCATGCTCCTCGCCGAGATCCAACCCTGACCTGGCACGGTCACAGCCACACGGCGGCATGTCCCGGGCGCCGCCGACGGTCCCGGCGTCCGTGGCGGCGCACTCCCCTCCCCCGGCCTTAGGGTGACCACATGGACATGCGGACAAGCATCGAGATCCTTTCCGAGGAAGCCGAACAGCAGCTCCGCGACCACGTCTGGGCCCCCACCACCGCCGACCGGACCATCGCCGCGAAGGCCGCCGCCGACCTGAACGCCGTCATCAGCGCCCCGTCCGCCCAAGGAGCCCTGCCCGCGATCGACCGGCTGGAACACCTGCGCGAAGCGCTCGCCGTCCTGGCCATCGCCCTCGCCCACGTCCACGGACGCCTCGCCTGGTTCCTCGGCGCAGCCACCACCGCGCTCACACCCGTCCTGAACTGGCGCGCCCTGCCCGACCAGCACGGCCCCACCTTCGGCGCCGTCGAACCGTCCCCGCAGGAGTACACCGACGCCGAAAGCGCCATCCGCCGACTCCACGCCACCCTCACCCACATCACCGCTACCTGACCCGCCAGACCCGGCCCGAACGCCCTACCGATCTCCCTGGCCCGCGGACCCGAGGTGTGAAGGCCCACCACACCGGTAAGGGTGCCGGTATGCCGCACACCGCCGAGGCCCTGGCCCACGCAATCGCCCGCGCCGTCCGCGACGGCGATGACCGGCGCATCAGCGACCTGCTGAAGACCTTCGCTCAGATGGCCGACCTGCCAGCCCTCCTCCACCTTCGCCACATCCTCAACCAGCCCCCGGGCCCCACCCACTGAAGGCCGCCCACCCGCACGGCACGGGCGTAGCCGTATCTGTAGCCGGCAAGGTTGACGCCGAAGGGCGAGCCGCGCCGCCGTCCCGGGCAACGTCGCGACAGGATGGGGAGCCCCGGAGGCCCCGGCGCCCCGGGCGTGAGGAGAGCGCATTGATCACCACGAACGTCGAGCGTCACGGAACGGTCCTCGTCAGCGTCACCGGGCCACTCGACAAGAGCGCGGGCCCGGCGCTCCAGCGGGCCCTGGACGACGTCACCGTCGGCGAGCGAGACCTCAAGGTCGACCTGCACCACGCTGAGTCCATGGACGTGGACGGCCTGCTCCACCTCCTGGCCCTCCACCGGCGAGCGGAGAACCTGGGCCTGCGCGTTCTGGTCGTCGGCTGGCAGCCCCAGCCCCAGCAGCTCATGGCCGACGTCGCGGGCATCCGCGGGCGCCAGTCAGCCACCGGCGAAAGGTACGCCGTGGCGGGCTTCCGCCGGCTTGTCGAGGAGCGGGCGCAGCGTGCACGCGACCTCGCCGATTCCGAAACCGGATGGCTGTCCGGCGTCTAGCCCGGGCGGTTCGGTCCGGCGTCACAGGGAGGGCCCGGCCTGCGGTCTATCGCACAGTTCGTCAAGCGCAGGCGGGATCAGCGATGATGCGTTGGCAGGCACGGCTTCCACTCGGATCACGGGGCGTAGAGCTCCGTGATCGTGGAAGCCGTGCCTGTCACGTTCCAAGGGCTCCGCCGCCGTGGCTCATGAAGTCGTGGCTCATGAAGCCTCATCCAAGGAGAAGTGACGATGGACCCCACACCCAGCAGACGATCCTTCCAGAAGCTGTGGGCAGCCACCGCCACGTCGAACCTTTCGGACGGGGTGAGCCTGGCCGCGGCGCCCCTCCTCGCGGCCACAGTGACCCACGACCCGGCGCTCATCGCCGGCATCACCGTTGCACAGAGGGCCCCGTGGCTGGTCCTGGCCTTCATATCCGGAGCCCTCGCGGACCGGCTGGATCGAAAGCGTGTGGCACAGGCGGCTAACTGGATCCGGGTCGCCGGATTCGCGGCCCTCGCCGTGGCGGTACTCGGTGACGCCGTCTCCATGCCACTGCTCTACGCGGTCTTCTTCGCCATCGGGACGGCCGAGACGCTCTATGACAGTTCGTCGTCCGCATGGCTTCCGACCCTGATAGCACCGGATGACCTGGGCCGGGCCAACGGACGGCTGCAGACCACGTTCGTCGTCTGCAATGAGTTCGTCGGACCGCCGATGGGCGGATTCCTCTTCGCCTCCGCGGCCGCAGCCCCGTTCGTGGTCGGAGCCGGCGGCTATCTGGCCGCCGTCGGCCTGCTGGCGCTGATCCCCTCGGTCACCGGGCACCGGCAGGAGCCGTCCGCGGAGCCCCTGACGGTGAAGAGCGTCGCGGCAGACATCGCCGTCGGCGCGCGGTGGTACTGGACGTCGCCGACGCTGCGGTCACTCAGTGTCATCGCGGCGATGGGCAATGCCGTCAGCGCCGCCACCTACGGCATCCTCGTACTCCTTGCCACGGACGTGCTCGGAGTCAGCTCTGGCTGGTACGGCGTACTGCTCGCGGCCGGTGCCATCGGAGCGGTCATCGGCGGCCTCGTGGCCGACAAGGTCGGCGCGCGGATGCCGTTGGGCACGCTGATCCTGGTGACGAACCTGCTGTCGGCCGGATCCACCGTCGGCATGGGACTGGCGATCAGCCCGGCGGCCACCGTCGCCTTCATGGCGCTGGACGGCTTCGTCGTCCTGATCCAGACCGTCCAGGTCGTCACGCTCCGACAGCAGATCGTGCCGAACGAACTGATGGGCCGCGTCACCGCGGCCTACCGGTCCGTCGCCGTGGGCGCCTTCACCGTCGGAGGCATAGCCGGCGGCCTGGTGGCGAAGTTCTTCGGAATCCCTGCCGCCTTCTACGCCGGTGGTACCGCCATGGCGCTCACTGCCCTCGCGGTCCTGCCCGTGCTGAACGACAAGCGCCTCGCCCAGGTGAGAAGAGAGGCAGCCGGTCCGGAAGGGACTTCCGAAGAACGCCACGCGGACGCTTCGGCGTAACAGCGGCATTCCGTCCAGCGGGCCACGATCACACGGCTCGGCCCGAACCGAACCGCACCGAGACGGCCTGGCCGCCCTGCTGCGCGGGGGCCTTCGGCAGGTCGTTGGACCTCCTGCTGTTCGCCTTCGGCCGCAGGCTGCCGAGTGGTCGGCTCCGCGGGGAGTGTCCCTGCTCTCCCCCGGGCCGCTTGCCGGCGCCTTCAGCGCTATGGCGCCGTGAAGCTCGTCCCGGCCTTCCTTCCTGATCACGCGGTTCGGGATAGCGTGCGGGCATGGCGATATCGGGGAAGCGGCGGGTCCTGTACCGGCAGGGCACTGGGTTCTGGCGGATGACGGCGAAATGGGTGGCGGTGTTCGGCGCCCTGTACCTGCTGGACGGCGGGCTGCTCCGGTCATGGGGCGACGCTCTGGTCCTGCCGATGATCGGGGTCCTGCTGTGGGTGCCGTTCGGGATCGGTGTCGTCTGGTACCCGAAGAAGGACCACTTGGTGACGCTGACGACGCATGAGCTGCGGGTGCGGCGCAGGCGGATCCCCATGGAGAAGGTGAACCTGCTGCACGTGGCGCGGCTGTGGCTGGAGGGGCGGTCGACCGCCGACGACCAGCCGGTGCCCGACTGGAGGCGCTGCGACCGGGTGGTGTGGGTGCCGCTGCGGGACGGCCGTGCCTTCGGCGTGGAATTCCGCGACCCGGCCGCGTTCGCCGAGGCCCTCGGCGCCTTCGCCGTCGCGGCGTGCGGCGGGCCGGACATCGTCCGCGCGAGGGCCGCGGCGGAAAGCCACCCGGATCCGATGCCGATGCGGCCCCGCCCCAGTCGGGACGACGGTTCCTGGCTCGACGTGCTGGAGATCTTCGACTGAGAGGCGGACGCGGACGGCGGCGTCAGGGCGCTGTCCGTCTGGTCGTGAAGCGAGGCGGGCCGGGCCGGCCGGGCTGAGGTCGGGGGGCGTGGCGCGGAAGCCCTCGCGGCCTTCAGCGGCGCGCGCGTGAAGTGGCGTACCTGAAGCGGCGCGACGAGGTGTTCGTCCTCGCCCGGGCAGAAGCCCGGCCGCTCACGCGCCGGTGCCGAGCGCGCAGTTGGCCCGTCGCGCTCGGGCCGGATGAGCTGGGCCCTCCGTGCCTACGGGGGCGTGGCCGCGCCGGGCGGGAGGCGTGTTCCGGCTGTGCCGGCTCCGGCCGGAATGGATCACGGTGGCGGGCTGTTGTCCGCCCATGTGTCCGATGATCTCATTACGCCCGGTCAGGTCCATCCGCTGCTGGCGGGCCGCTTCAGCCCGTACGAGTTCGACCCGTCCGTCAAGGTCGACGACGACGTCCTCGACCTGCTGCTCGAGGCGGCCCGGTGGGCGCCCTCCGCCGGAAACTCCCAGCCGTGGGGGTTCCTGACGGCCAGGCCCGGTGAGCCGGAGTACGAACGGGTGGTACCCCACCTCGCGCCCAGTTCCGCCCGGTGGGCCCTGGACGCGGGTCTGCTGATCGTCGCGCTCACCCGCCGGCACGCCGGCGACCCGGACATTCTCTACTCCGAGTTCGCCGACTACGACCTCGGCCAGGCCGTGGCCCATCTGACGGTGCAGGCCCAGTCCATGGGGCTCGCCTGCCACCAGTTCCGCGCCTTCGACCTCGACGCCCTCACCGAAACGCTCCGCCCGGACCCGGGCTGGGCCGTCGTCTCCATGATCGCGGTCGGTAAGGCAGCCGGCCGGCCGTCGGTGGTGCGGGAGCGGCGTACCACGTGCGACCTCCGCTCAGCCCCTTGGGCCTCGTCGCAGAAGGGCGAGGAGCCGGCTCAGGAGTGAGCGCGGTGGCACCGTCCGCCGCGACGACATCCGTGCTGCCGCGGGCGGTTGAGACGTTCGTGAGACTCCGGGGGCGGTCGCGCCCGTAGCGTCGTTGGTGTCCGCCTCTGACGTCAGGGGGCAGAGGCCCACCCGTACGCGTGTCACGGATAGCGAGGGGAAAGCATGATGCGACGGATGCGTGCCGGCCTGGTCGGGGGAGCGCTGGGACTGGGTGCGGTGCTGCTCGCGGGCATTCCGGCTACGGCGGGTACATCATCTACTCCGACCGTACGGTGTCTACGTCGTCATCTGCGGTGAGTGACGTCCCATCTCGACGATTCGCTCCGGGAGGGTCACGCTCTCCCGGAGCGATCGGAATGCCCTCTTCAGCACTGCCCGCGCCGTAGCATCGTCCCCTGCGGACCGCTTCCGGCAGGTCCGCATGCGGTGGTGGCCGAGGGGCGGGGGGCCTGACGTGGAACGGGCATCATGGGAGCCTGCGTTACCCAACAAGGGGCAGGACGACACGTCATCAGCGCCCGTCGGGATGACCTGAGGGCCGCCCTGCGTGAGGCTGCCGACGGGCCGCGACCCGTCGTGTACGTCGACGACGCGGACGAGGAACTGCCGGCCGGACTGGTGGCGCCACCGGACGGCCCCGACTGGTTCGCCGCGCTCACCGACCTCGCGCTGATCACGGCCACCGAGTGCGGTCCGGCGGTGGTCCAGCCGTACCGGTCCCTACTCGACCTCAGGTACCGCTGGCGCCGGCCGGTCGCGCACCGTACCGCGATCACCCAGGCGGCCGGCCGCGACCGCCGCCTGCTGGACGCGACTGCCGACCAAACCCGCCGACAGGCCCTCGCAGAACACTCCCTGTACCTCACGGACGACCCGGTCGTCCGCAAGACGCTGTTCCCGCCCGCGCCGGCTGGCTGCTCGACGGTTGGCTCCGGCACACCCCCGACGGATTCCGCGTGGTGTGCGACCACGACGACCGGCCCTTGGGCATGAGCTACACCCCGCTGCTCACCGACCGTTCGGTCGCCGTGATCGAACCCGTGACCCGCCAGCACACCGACTGGCTGGCCGCCTCGGCAGGCGGGACCTTCATGGGAATGGCGGCGTGCGAGGACGGCCACCCGGAAGCGCATGCCGCACTGCTGCGCCAGATCCTGACGAACGGTATCGGGACGCGGCGGATGGGGGTGGCCACGCCGTCCCCCGACTACCAGCAACCGGTGCGCCGACTCGCCTTCGGCCTCATCGGCACGGCGCGGCAGGAGACGTCCGACGGCGGGCAGTGCGCGGAGGTCCACGAACTGGCGTTTCCCACACCGGACAGCCTGACCGCCTGGCTGGGCCGGATCGCCGCCACCGGCCTGACCGGGCCATTCCCGCCGAACCTGCGATGGTGCGTGGCGGAGGTCCGCAAGGCGCTGGAACACCTTCACGACCCCGTCCGCCTGGCCCGGAGCGCGCTGCTGGCCTCGACGGTGATCCCGACCGCGAAGGAGCTTCGGCGGTCGTTGGTGGACGCGATCGGTGACCTCATGGCCTCCGACGACCCGCGCACCGCCCAGGCGGGCCGGATCCTCGACGCGTACTACGTACGCTGCCGGTCCGACCACGTCGGCGTGGCACACCGTGTGCACCTGAGCCGGGCCACGTACTTCCGCCGACTGGACCACGGCCTGACCCGGATCGCCCAGCAGATGCTGGCCCGACGCGACGCACCCTGACCCCGGACGTCCGACGGCCGGCGGACCGGGCCCCGTTACGGTGAGGCCGCTCGGCGGCCGCCCACGCGCGCAGCCCGTACGGCTTCCTGCTCCGGCCCGGCCGGCAGGGATGTGACCTCATCGTCGCCTACCTGCCGACCGGGGACGGGCTGGGGCTCGCCATCGCGAACCGGCTCCACCTCGCCGCGGGACCACGTGGAGCGGCCCTCGGCGCCGTGTGAGCCGGCCGGGGCGGTCAGGACGCGGGGGTTGCCGCCGCTTCGAGCCCGCGGGTGGTGACGAGCTGGGCGCTGCCGTCGGCCAGGCGGTAGGACATCCCCACCACGCCGAGCCGGCCGGCAGCCACGGCCTCGGCCAGGACCCGGGAGCGTTCCAGCAGCAGGTCCACGGTGTGCTCGATGTGCTCGGCCAGGATTTCCTCGGCGCTCTCGCGTCCGGCGGCGCGGGCGGCCAGCACGCTCGGGGTCACCCGTTCGACCACGTCCCGGACGAAGCCGCCCGGCGTCTGGCCGTCCTGGAGGGCGGAGCAGGCCGCGGCGACCGCGCCGCACGAGTCGTGGCCCAGGACGACGACCAGCGGGGCGTTCAGGACGCTCACGCCGAACTCGATGGAGCCGAGGACCTCGGTACCGGCGACATGACCGGCGGTGCGGACCACGAACAGGTCGCCCAGACCGCGGTCGAAGATGATCTCGGCGGCCAGGCGGGAGTCGGAGCAGCCGAACAGCACGGCGAACGGCCGCTGGGACGGCGCGGTCTCGGCGCGGCGGACGGCGTCCTGGTTCGGGTGCTCAGGAGTGCCCGCCACAAAACGCTGGTTACCGGATATCAACAGGTCGAAAGCGTCACGGGGCGTCGGAGTCTTGATCTCACTCATGGCAGGCAGCCTACGATCCGGCACCTTCCCCCGCACCGCCAGGTCGAGCCCGCAGCCTGTACGCGAAGCGACGCCGACGGCTCGGACGGCACCTGGGGCAACACGTTTCACCGCTCCTTGCGGGCAGCGGCAGCCGCCCGCACGTCTCCTGTGCACAGCTTCCGGAACGGAAAGCGGGCAGGGACGAGGGCGCTCCAGTCGGCGCGGGTGATGGGGCCGCCGAGGCGCTCGCACAGCCGGTCGGCAGCCGTGGCGCGCCATCGGGACACGTCCCAGGAACGGATGTCGCTCGCCGCCGACGCGCTGATCAGCCGAGTCCCGTCGGCGCTGAAGCGCACGCCCGCCCACGACCCCCGGTCTCGTGCGGCAGCGCTGCCAGCGTCGCGCCGTCGTCCGTCGCGAACAGGTGAACGCCCTTGTCCGCGACGGCGGCCAGGACCGTCCCGTCCGGGAAGAAGTCCAGGGCCATCGCGGACGCCGACATGCCGGCGGTGTAGGCCTCGCCCAGCACAAGTGCACCGAACCGTCAGCCCCCCGCGGAGGCCAGCTCCCCGCCGGTCAGGGAGAAGACGAGTCCGCTGACCCCGCCCGGCAGCCGTGGCAGCAGGTCCGGCTCCGGGTCGCCGTCTGGTCCACGTCCTTGCGGGAGGCGCCGAAGACGGGTCCGACGCGCCGCGTGGTACGGGGATCCCACGTGATCGCCTTCCCCTCGTCGTCGATGGCGAGCAGCCCGTTGCCGTCCGGGGTGAAGCCCACCCAGCCGCCGACGCCGCCGAGCAGGGCGCGGCATGCGCTTCCCCCGTCCGCGCCCGACCGCTCCGGCTGACGAGGACTCTACCGACCGTCCGGGCATTGCGCGGCGGGCTTGCGCACAGGACGGCTCTTCAGGGTCTCGGGGTCCCGCCTGACCCGGGCCCTGGAACGCCCCCGGCCCGGGGCCCTTCCGCACGATGTTGCCGGAGTCGCCGAGCGAGACGACGGAAGTGCTCCCCGCCCGCAGGGAACAAGTGCTCGACGTCAGGGCAACTGGCCTGCGACGATGCCGTTATGACGCAGATCATCAAGGGGGGCAATCTGCCCGTGTCCGGCGAGCCCATGCGGGTCGCGGTAGTCCGTGGCGCGGACGGGCCCGGTGTGCCGGAGATCGACCCGGCGGCACTGCTTCTGGACGACAGCGGCAGGGTGAGGGGGCGGAGTGACCTGATCTTCTACAACCAGCGCTCGCACGCCGCCAGCGCCGTGGCGCTGCTGGGCCACGCCCGGAGCGAGGACGGCCGGTTGGCGGACTGGCTGGAGATCGCCCCGGGCCGGGTCGAGCCGGAAGTGGAACGGATCGTCATCGCGGCCTCCGCAGAGGGCGGGACCTTCGGTGAGGTACCAGGGCTGTACGTGGAGGCCGTCAGCACGGTGACGGGCCGGCGGATGGCGGTGTACTCGGTCGACGACGACGATGCCACGACCGAAACCGCCTACGTACTGGGTGAGTTCTACCGCCGGGACGGGGGCTGGAAGTTCCGTGCGGTCGGGCAGGGGTACGACTCCGGGCTTCCGGGGCTGGCCACCGACTACGGGTTCACGGTGGAGGAGGAAGAGCCCGAGGCGGAGCCGGCCGTCGCGCCGCCCCCCGCGCCCGCGCTGCCCGAGGCTCCCCCGCCCGCCCCACCGCTTCCGGAGCCGGTCTCGGCCGAGGGCACGGACGCCGTCCCCGAGGCGGCCCTCGCCCTGCCCGCCGGCACTCCTGTTTCCAAGACCGGCGCGCCACTGCTGGGCACCTTCACGAAGCGACTGAACCGGCTCCCCACCGACTTCGGCCCGGACTTCCCCGTCTTCTCGCAGGAGGGCAGGGGCGAGGACATCGTCCGGGTGGACGTTCCCATACCGGCCGGGTTCGCGGTGGTCGACGTGGAGCGGGTAGGAGACAGCGTCTTCGACGTCACCGCGCTGAACCACCGCAACAGCGAGAGGTCCCCCTCGGTCATCCACAGCTGGCTGGAGGACTTCAACGGCCGCGGACTCGTCGACCACGACGGGAACGGACCGCTGCGGCTGCGCGTGAAGGGGCGGGGCGAGTGGAAGGTCACCGTGAGCCCGGTCTCGGTGCTGCGGGACGTCTCCGAACGCGTCGAGGGCACCGGTCCTGACGTCCTGGCGTACGCGGGCCCTGCCATTGACCTCGCCATCAGGCATCGCAACAGCAGGGACGAGGCCTGGTTCCGGCTCGAGTCCGTCCGGCGCAGCGCCTCGCGCCGTGTTCTGTACACCGGGTACAAGTCGGGACGGAGCACGGTGGCTCTGACGCGAGGGGCCAGGCTGCTGGTCGTCTCGTGTGACAGCCCCTGGTCGATCACCCCCCGCGAGGTCACCCCTCACCCCAACCGGCGGGAAGGCGAGATCCCGCCCTTCTGGAAGCGCCTTCGCTGAACACGCGGGCGGCGGCCGGACCGATCCAGCGGCGGGCCGCCGCCGGTGGCCCCCGTCCCGCGGAGCAATCGGGCCGGGCTAGGCCGTCTCTTTGGGATCTTGCCGGTCAAGCCCGCGTCGTCCGGTGAGGCTGGGGAGGGCGGAACGGGTCGTCTGGAACTCGTGGCGAGCGCCAGCCGCAGCCGGGGCGGGTCCTGGGCCAGCGGGCGCCACGCCAGTCGCGGCTCCTCCGCGGCGGGTCGGGGCCGCAGCGCGACCACCGGGTCGCCCGAGATCAACTCCGCCAGCAGCAGCGCCCGGCGCGGAGCCGCGGTGCGCACGGCGGGCCGCCATCCGGCGGCGTGGCAGGCGGCCAGTACGGCGTCGTGGTAGCCGTGAGCGTCGTCCCGGCCGGAGAGCGCGCGTACAGGAGCACGCCGGCCTCCGTCTCCAGCGGGCGGAGCTGCCGGCTCAGCGACGGAGACCGCAAGCCGAGGCGCTGCGCCGCCCGTGAAATTGCGTTGCGCTGCCGGTGGGAGGCGCCTAGAACTGCCTTGTCTCCAAGACGAGTCGTTGAGGGCTCCGCGGTCCGGTCACCCGGGGTGCCGGACAGCCCTCGGGGAGGAACACCGGACCGATGACCACGCTGTCGCTGCCCTTCCGCACCGAACGGCTCCTCTTGCGTCCGTTCACACCGGACGACCTCGATGACCTGTACGCCTACCAGGGCCTCCCCGAGGTCGCCCGTTACCTCTACCGGCAGCCGCTCACCCGTGAGCAGTGCGCGCAGAGCGTGTCACGGCGCGCGGCCGGAACGGCATGGGCCGCGGACGGTGACGACCTGGTGGTCGCCGTCTGCCCGGCCGACGAGGGAAAGGTCGTCGGGGAGGTCGTCCTGAAACTCGCGAGCGCGCGGGCTCGCCAGGTCGAGATCGGCTGGGCCGTCAACCCCGCGTACGGCGGCCGGGGTTACGCGACCGAGGCGGCGCGGGCGGTCGCCGGGCTGGCTTTCGCCGCATTGGGCGCCCACCGGCTCTTCGCCCGCCTCGACGTACTCAACACCGGCTCGGTACGGGTGTGCGAACGCCTCGGCATGCGCCGGGAGGCGCACCTCGTCGAGAACGACCTGGACGAGGTGCGCTGGGGCAGTGAGTACGTCTACGCGATGCTCGCCCGCGAGTGGAAGGCCGGCCGGGGCTGATGCAGGACCCCATCGCCTGCGGGACCGGGCCCGAGCCGTGCGCGGCCGCCGGGCCGGCTGATGTGAGGACCGGGGAGCCGCAGTCGTACCGGCGGCGGGATCGGGGAAGGCCCGCTATCGGTCGCGGGTGACGCTCCAGGCCGGCATGTGCTCGAAGAACGCCACGGCGTCCGGGCGCCAGTGCTCCCGCCACGTGGTGGTCTGGGCCGCGGCCCGGCGTGCGTAGCGGTCGGCGTCGGCCCGCAGCTGCCGGTCGATACCGTGCGCCCGCGCGATGCCGCGCAGGCGTTCGAGGGTGTCGTCGTCGCAGCCCGGATCTCCCAGCGCTTCGTCCAGCAGCTTGCGTTCGCTCTCGTCGCAGACGGCCACAAGGGCGCGGACGGCGTAGCTGCGGCGGCCGGAACGGATGTCGGAGCCGACCGGCTTGCCGAGGGATTGCGGGTCACCGAACAGGTCGAGCCAGTCGTCGTGGATCTGGTTGGCGATGCCCAGGGCGGTCGCGTAGCGGCGCAGTTCGCCGTCGTGCGGGGCGAGGTCGGCTCCCGCGGCGAGCAGTCCCATGCGCAGGGGGGCGAGGATGGAGTAGCGGGTGGACTTGTACTCGGTGACCTCGTGGAGGAGGTCGAGGTCGGGCGTGGGGTGGAAGTCGCGTTCCAGGTCGAGGAGTTGTCCTGCCACGGTGGCCGCCGCGGTGTCGGCGTGGACGGCGGCCATGGCCAGGGCGCGGTCGGGGGGCAGGGTGCCGGTGAGCAGGACGCGGCCGGCGAGGAAGGCGGCCAGGTCGCCGGCGAGGACGGCGAGGGCGAGGGCGGTGTCGGGCCGGTCCGGGAAGTCCTGGCGGTAGGCGTAGTAGGTGGAGGGGCCGCCGCGGCGTGTGGGGGCGTCGTCGATGATGTCGTCGTGGATCAGGCCGTGGGTCTGCAGCAGCTCGATGCTGATGGCGGCCTCGTCCAGTCCCGGAACGCTCTCGTCGTCGGTGACCAGGGCCGCGGCTTCGTGGAGCAGGATCACGCGCAGCCGTTTGCCGCCGCGCAGCGACAGCTCGCGCACCAGCTCCAGCGCACGGGCGGGGAAGGTGCCGTGCCGCGGTATCTCCAAGCGGCTGCCCGCGGGGTCGGTCAGGGAATCGAAGTAGGCGGCGAAGCGGGCGTCGAACCGGCGCTGATGGCCGGCCGCGCGCCGCCAGGCGGCGGTGAGGGCGTCGTTCACCGGCCCAGCCTGCCACGTTCCACGCACCGATCGGTTCCCCGTCCGATCCGTCCGGCCTTCATGGCCTCGCCGGCGTCTGTTCGGCGGAGCCGGTCGCCCGGCGGCCCGTCCCTAGGGTCTGTCGTCAAAGTCCCGTCTGCCCCTCCGGGCGACGACGGGACTTT